>NZ_JBSGEZ010000057.1:0-49328 GCF_053603155.1 Nocardia sp. NPDC004260
GCCGAGACGCCGGCGGCGGCGGCGATCTTGCGGACTCCGACCTGGAATCCGTGTTCCCCGAACACCTCGATCGCGGTATCACGAATGCGCGCCGCGGTGCTCAGATCGTCGGCGGATCCTTGCGGAACGGGCTGTTGGTTAAACACATGTTCAGTATATTAAACAGCCGTTCAACGGTCTAGCAAGACCCTGTCGCCGACTTGTCGCGCATCACGGTTTGCCGCCCGTGTACCGGGCTATCGTCGAGACATGACTAGCGGCACGGCAACGACGGCGGACCACCTACGCGCGGCACTCGACGGACCTTGGGCGGCCGTCCGGGACGAAGCCAGGACCCTGCTGGCCGGCGAGGAGTTCACCGCCGATCCCTACCTGGACTACAAGGCCGCCCGGGCGCGCGTGCTCGAGCAGATGAAGGCGATCTCCACGATGGGATTCGCCGAACGCGGCTTCCGCCGGGAGAACGGCGGTACCAGTGAGCCGGGCGCCGCGGTGGTCGGCCTGGAGATGCTCGCGTACGCGGACCTGTCGTTGTGGGTGAAATCGGGCGTGCAGTGGGGTCTTTTCGGCGGCGCCGTGGAGAATCTCGGCACCGAACGGCACCGGGAGTACATCGAGCGCTTGATCTCGCTGGATCTGCTCGGCTGCTTCGCCATGACCGAGTCCGGCCACGGCAGCGACGTCGCGAACCTGGAGACCACGGCGACCTACGACCCGCAGACCCAAGAGTTCGTGGTGCACTCGCCGACGCCGTCGGCGCGCAAGGACTACATCGGGGGCGCGGCCGAACACGCCAGGATGGCCGCGGTATTCGCGCAGCTGATCACGCAGGGCGAGAACAAGGGCGTGCACTGCCTGCTGGTGCCCATCCGCGACGAGAACGGCGCCGACCTGCCGGGCGTGACCACCTATGACGACGGCCTCAAGGGCGGCCTGCCCGGCGTGGACAACGGGCGCATCGTCTTCGACCACGTGCGCGTCCCCCGGGAGAACCTGCTCAACCGCTACGCCGACGTCGCCCCGGATGGCACCTACAGCTCCGAGATCGACAACCCCAGCCGCCGGTTCTTCACCACGCTCGGCACCCTGGTGCGCGGCCGGGTGAGCGTCGGCGGCGCCGCGGCGGCGGGCGCGCGGGTCGCCTTGAGCATCGCGGTGCGCTACGCGCTGCTGCGCCGCCAGTTCTCCGACCCGGACACCGGGGTGGAAACCGTGTTGCTGGACTACCGCAGCCACCAGCGCCGTCTGCTGCCGCTGGTCGCGAAGTCGTATGCGCTCGCGTTCGCGCAGAACGACCTGGTGCGGCGGATGCACCTGGTGCAGACCGGCCAGAATCTCGAGCCGGGCGCACAGCGCGCACTGGAGAAGCGCGCGGCAGGCCTCAAGGTCGCGCAGACCAACCACGCCACCCGCGCCATCCAGGAGTGCCGCGAAGCGTGCGGCGGCGCGGGTTATCTCACGGAGAACCGGCTGGTGACCTTGAAGGCCGACACCGACGTGTTCACCACCTTCGAAGGTGACAACGTGGTGCTCACCCAGTTGGTGGCCAAGGAACTGCTCACCGCCTACGCCGACGAGGTGCGCGACCTGGACGCTCTGGGCTGGGTGCGCTTCGCCGCGACCATGGCCGGTGACGTGGTACGCAAGCGTTCGGGCGTGCGCCAGCTGATCCAGACCCTCCGTGACCGCGGCGACGATTCCATCGATGAGGGCGATCTGTCCCGCCGGGCGGTGCAACTGCAATTGTTCGCCGACCGTGAGGACTACCTGGTCCGCACCGCGGCGCACCGGCTGCGCGCCAGGGCTGAGGAGACCGGCCCGTTCGAGGCGTTCAACAATGCCCAAGACCACATCCTGGCCGCGGGCTCGGCGCACATCGACCGGCTGGTGCTCGAGGCGTTCATCGAAGGGATCTCGGACATCGAGGACCCGGCCGCGCGTGAACTCGCCGACTGGATGTGCGACCTGTTCGTCTACTCCACCATCGAGGAGAACCAGGCCTGGTACATCATGCACCGGTTCATGTCGGTGGACCGGGCGAAGGCGGTGCGCCGCGGCGTCAACGAACTGGTCGACCGGCTGCGCCCGCACGCTTCGACCCTGGTCGAGGCCATGGGCGTGCCGGAGCGGATGCTGCGCGCGGCCATGCTCGACGACGCGAGCGTCTTCCAGCGGGACCAGCCGATCTCGGCGTCGTCCTAGCGGCCGGGCGGTCGCACCCGTCGGCGGCCGCTCAGCCCGGTCCGTACGCCGTGAGCGCGGTGACCACGAACCACACGACCCAGACGAAGGCGACGATCATGCCGATTGCCAGGACGGTACGCATCACCGCGCGCCCGAAGTCGAGGTCGCCGGACTCGCGTGGATACAACTTCCACGGGCTGTACCAGGGCGCCCGGATGACGAAGGCGGACGCCTGCGCTTCCCGCTCGGCCTGCGCGAGTTCCTCCGCGTAGGCCTCGGCCTGCGCCTGGTTGGGCCCACCGTGCCAGAGCGTGATGTCGATCGGGCCGAGGAAGCCCTCGTTGAGCAGTTCCTGCGGCGCGGGCAGGTAGGGCAGGATGCCGAGACCGCGGAACGCGACGGCGACGTCGTTGGCCGTCCAGAGGAACTTCTCCTCCGTGGCGAGCGAGTCGAAGTAGTGCCGCAGCCGACCTGGGTCGTCGCCGATGATCACGTCGAAACTCGGATCAGCCCACCGCTGTTCGAGTCGCAACTGGGCGCCTGACAACGGGACGACCAGCGCGACGCCGTGCACGACCCGCTGCCCGAGGCCGCGGGCGGCCAGCCATTCCTGCAACGCGAAAGTGTGCTCGCGGGATTTGTCCAGCGGCGTGCTGCGGTCGCGGCTCTCCGTCGCCACCGGCTCGCCGTTGATGGTCCACTCGCCGTTGAGCGGGACCTCGAGCACGCCGTCCTGGCGGGCGACCAGCGCGTCGGCCTCGATCACCACGCAGCTGGTCGGGGTCCAGATCACGGCATCGAATTGGTGCAGCCGATCCTTGTGGAACAAGCTGCAGGTGATCGTCGCGACACCATGCGGACTCCCGGGGTCCTTCCAGGTGCGCAGCCAATCGATCAGCACCCGCTCGGCATTGGTACCTGCGGCGTTCTGGACTCGCACGAGCATTGGCGGCCACCCTTCGCGTCGACACTCGACAGTGGACAGGATACGAGGTGCCGCAACGGATTCGCCGCGCCCGTGCCGACGAACGGCGTGTCGGGCGCGAAGCAGGGCGGCCGGGCTACTCCGGTTCCTCGGCGGCGATCCGGCCCGCCCGCACGGCCCCGGCCAGTTCGGCGTGGTCGGCTTCGGTGCGGTCGGCGTAGCGCACCGCGAACGCGGCGACCGCCTCGTCGAAGCGTTCGTCGCCGTCCAGATATCCCGACAGCAAGCGCGGGTCCAGCGATCGGGAATGGGCCCTGGCCAGCAGCGCGCCCGCCAGCCGCCCGTAGTCGTCGAGGTCGTCCGCGGGCAGCTCGGCGGGATCGATGCCACCCTTCATATTGCGGAATTGCCGGACGATGAACGGCATTTCGACGCCGTCGCCGACCGGGTCGAGGGACGTCCACCCGAGCAGGAGATCCGACTCGGATTGAACGAGCCTGGCTCCCCGCACGATTCGCTCACCCTCGTGTCGTACGGCGGCCGTCGGCAGGAACGGGGCGAGCGCCGCCGCCGCGGCCTGCTTCACTTGCAGGACCAGCGCCTCGCCGTCGTTGCCGTGCAGCAGCGCGAGATAGCTGCGCAGCCCGACACTGCCGGTCCCGACGATCCGGAACGCGATGTCGGACACGGCGAATCGGGCCAGGAGATTGCGCCGCGACTCGGGCAAGGTGTCGGCATAGCGCTCCAGCCCGTCGATCACCGCCTCGGCGACGCGCTCGTCCACCGCGGTCAGAATCGGCGGATCGCTGACGAAGCGGTGCTTGCGGATACCGGTCTGGTGATCCTCGAGGTGCTCGGTCCACTTGGCCACAACCTTGGCGCTGGTGTTCTTGCGCGCCTTCTTGGCCGCCTTCTTGAAGTCGTCGAGCAGGTCGTCGGCCTCGGCCCTGGCGAGCACCGACTCGTCGGGCAGTGCGGACCAGGACGCGATGAACGGCATCGCGGCCAGATCCGCCACGGCCAGCCGATAGGAACGGGCGGCGTCGCGCGCCGCGATGCGGCACTCGTCGTCGTCGGCGCCCGCCTCGCGCCCGGCCAGCACCAGGCCTGCCGCGAGGCGCTCCAGATCCCATTCCCACGGCCCGGGCACGGTCTCGTCGAAATCGTTGATGTCCATGATGATCTCGCCGCGTGCGGTGCCGTACAGACCGAAGTTCGCCGGGTGCGCGTCGCCGCACAACTGGGCCGTGAGGCCACTGTCCGGGCCACCCGCCAGATCTGCCGCCATCAAACCTGCCGCGCCCCGATAGAAGGTGAACGGCGAGGCGATCATCCGCCCGATCCGCAGCGGTACCAGGTGCGGCAGCCGGCCCGCGTTGCTCGCCTCGACGAAGTCGAGCACGCCCGGGCGCCGGGCGCCGGTGGCCGCCCGATCCCGTGCGCCGACCGGAACCCGCTCACGCAACGCGCGTCCGCGGGCGCGCACCTCCTCCGCGGGCACGTAGGAGCGCAGGTCGATACCACTGTCTGACACAACGGATCACGCTAGCCGCAGGCGACCGTGCATGCCGCGTGGTGTCGGCCTCACTTCACCTGGGTACGGGGCGACGCAGGCTCGATCGGCAACCGCAGCGCGCCCGGCGCCTCGGCGGGCACCGCCGGTCGCGCGGGCGGCACCGGAGCGATGCGCTGGTAGGCCGACCCCAGTTGCGGCCGCGGGTCGGGTTCGTCGCGGCTGGGCCAGAACGCCATCGCGCGCTCGGCTTGCGCGGTGATCGTCAGCGACGGGTTGACGCCGAGATTGGCGGTCACCGCCGAGCCGTCCGCCACGTGCAGGCCGGGATGACCGTAGACCCGCTGGTACGGGTCGATCACGCCGCTGCGCGGGCTCTCGCCGATCACGCATCCGCCGATGTAGTGGGCCGTGGCCGGGATGTCGAACACGTCCATGATCAGCCCGTGGGTGTCGCCGTCGACCTTGGCGCCGAACCGTCTGCCGATGTCGTGGGCCAGGGGGATCCAGGTCGGGTTCGGCTCGCCGGTGCCCTGCCTGGTGCGCAGCCGCCCGCGCCGGCGGAACGAGGTCAGCGAGTTGTCCAGCGACTGCATGATCAGCAGGATCACCGACTTCTCCGAGGCGTGCCGTGCGTTCAGGCTGCGCAGGAACACCAGCGGGTGCAGCAGGATCGCCAGCAGGAAGCGCAGGAAGCGGAACGCGCCACCGTCCACGATGGGCACCGACATCGGGAACAGCGCGTTCTGGCCCTTGCCGTAGTGACACACCTCGACGTGGGTGTCGGGCTCCGGGTGGATCGATGAGGTGATCGCGATGCCCTCGGCGAAGTCGCGGCGGGCGCGGCTGACCACGTTGAGGATGGCCTCGGAGTTGCTCCGGGTCAGTTCGCCGAGCCGGGGCGACAGGTGCGGCAGCACGCCGTCGTCCCGCATCTCGAGCAGCAGCTTCTGGGTGCCGAGCGCGGCGCCCGCGAAGACCACCTGCTCGGCGGTGAAGGTTCTGCGCTGCTTGCGGATCCAGCGGCCGGACCGCTCGGTGCCGACGGCGTATCCGCCGCCGGGCAGCGGCCGCACGGCGGTGGCCGTGGTCAGCGGGTGAACCTGCGCACCGGCCTGTTCGGCCAGGTAGAGATAGTTCGTGGTGGTGGTGTTCTTGGCATTGTGCGGGCACCCGGTGAAGCAGCGCGCGCAGTGCACGCAGCCGTTGCGGCGCGGGCCCGCGCCGCCGAAGTAGGGATCGTCGACCTCCGTGCCCGGATCGCTCTCGTTGAAGAACACGCCGACATCGGTCGGATGGTAGGTGTCGGCCACACCGAGGTCCTCGGCGATCTCCCGGATCACCTCGTCGGCCGGGGTCGTGCGCGGGTTGGGCGCGACGCCGAGCATGCGCTTGGCCTGGTCGTAGTACGGCGCCAGTTCCGCGCGCCAGTCGGTGATGTGCGCCCACTGCCGGTCGGTGTAGAAGTTCGGCAGGGGCTCGTACAGCGTGTTCCCGTAGATCAGCGAGCCGCCGCCGACACCGGCGCCGGAGAACACGGCGCACTTGCCGAGCAGGCTGATCCGCTGCGGACCGGTGAGGCCCAGGCGTGGCGCCCAGATCGATTTGCGCACATTCCAATTCGTGCGCGGGATGTCCTCGGCGTTCCATCGGCGGCCTGCCTCGAGCACCCCGACGCGGTAACCCTTCTCGGTGAGCCGCAGGGCGCTGACGCTGCCGCCGAAGCCGGAGCCGATCACCACTACGTCGTAGTCGAATGCGGACATGACTTCCTCTCGCTCACCGGCCACATGGTGAGAAATATTCCAAATCATTCTGTCACCGTCGCGCTATGGCGGAAACCATCCTCGCACGGGCACGCCGCGTCGATATCCGGAAAATTCGGCCCGCGGAGATGGCGAGGAACGGGGTCGGTGGGGTATGCACGGGGCGTGACAACCGAATCGGGCGCAGCCCAACCGGAGGAACGCGCCGCCGACGGCGGAGTGCGGGGAGTCTTCGCCGACCGCATCCTGACCGTGCCGAATGTGCTGAGCGTGCTGCGCCTGCTGGGCGTCCCGCTGTTCCTGTGGTTGCTGCTGATCGAGCGGGCCGATGGCTGGGCGTTCGCCCTGCTGGTCGTCAGCGGCGTCACCGACTTCCTGGACGGCAAGCTCGCTCGGCTGCTGGGGCAGTCCTCACGGCTGGGAGCACTGCTGGATCCGTTCGTCGACCGGCTCTATCTGGTCACCACGCTGGCGGCTTTCGTGATCCGCGGCCTGATCCCGTGGTGGGTCGCGGCGATCCTGGTCGGCCGCGACCTCGTGCTGACCGCGACGTTGTCGGTGTACAAGCGCCGCGACCTGCCCCCGCCGGAGGTGATCTACCTGGGCAAGGCGGCCACCTTCGCGCTGATGTCCGCGCTGCCCTGGCTGCTGGCGGGGCAGATGGACTGGGCCGGGGCCGGTTTCGGGCGAGCCTTCGGCGGGGCACTGTTGATCTGGGGCACCGCGGTCTACGTCTGGACCGGCGTGCTCTATACCGGCAAAGCCATCGCGGTCGCAAGAGCGATACCGGCTGTGGGGCACCGGACGGCGTAGCCGATAGAGTTTGCGTGCAACGTTCAAACGAAAGGACGGCCTGTGACCCAGACCCCCGAGGATCTGCGCTACACCGAGGAGCACGAGTGGGTACGCCGGATCGCCCCGACCCGGGTGCGGGTGGGCATCACCGACTACGCCCAGTCTCAACTCGGTGACGTTGTGTTCGTGCAGCTGCCCGAGGCGGACGCGGAGGTGGTCGCCGCGGACAGCATCGCGGAGGTGGAGTCGACCAAGAGCGTGTCCGACATCTACGCGCCGCTGAGCGCGAAAGTCGTTGCGGTGAACGACTTGTTGAACTCGGAGCCGGAGACGTTGAACGCCGATCCCTACGGTGACGGATGGCTGTTCGAGTTGGAGGTGGGCGATGCGGCGAGTCTCGACGCGACGCTCGGTGAACTGCTGGATGCCGCAGGTTATCAAGGAGTTATCGGGGGCTGAAGCAGCCTTCCCAGTTCTACCTGCACGGGTGCGGCCCGGCAGGGTACGGTCAATGCCAACAGATGCACCCGGCGGCTGTGCCGGGAATCTAGTGACTCGACGGCAGGTCGTGGTACCAGAGGTATCACCTGCTTGCAGGGATAATCAGGTTCGAGGAGGAGAGAAACGGTGAGCGAGAACAAAGACCCGGGTTACGGGGAGACCGCGGCCGAGACGACGTCGGTCTTCCGCGCGGATTTCCTGAACGAGGTCGACGCGTCGCGCTCCGGAGAGCCGACCGGCGAACAGCCGGTCCAAGGGGTCGAGGGTCTGCCCGTGGGCGCGGCCCTTCTGGTCGTCAAGCGCGGCCCGAACGCGGGCTCGCGGTTCCTGCTGGATCAGCCGACCACGTCGGCGGGGCGCCACCCCGACAGTGACATCTTTCTCGACGACGTCACCGTCAGCCGTCGGCACGCCGAGTTCCGTCAGGACGACGATTCCTTCCAGGTCGTCGACGTGGGCAGCCTGAACGGCACGTATGTGAACCGGGAGCCGGTGGACTCCTCCGAACTGCAGAACGGTGACGAGGTCCAGATCGGCAAGTTCCGGCTGGTGTTCCTCACCGGACCGCGCGCCCAGGTGACCGACTCGTCGGCGGGCGCGGGGAGTCTATGACGGCGTCGGTGCCGGGTCGCGCACTCATGAAAGGCTCGGAGTCATGAAGGACCTGGCGCTGTGACCGGTGCGGCGCAGTGGGCACGCGGAGGGATGTCGATCGGCTCCGTGCTCGACCTGCTGCGCCCCGACTTTCCCGACGTCACCATCTCCAAGATCCGCTTCCTGGAAGCGGAGGGCCTGATCCGGCCGGAGCGGACGCCTTCGGGCTACCGCAGGTTCTCCGTGGCGGATGTGGAACGGCTCCGGTTCGTATTGACCGCGCAGCGCGATCAATACCTGCCGCTGAAGGTGATCAAGGAGCAGCTCGAGGCAATCGATAGCGGTGCGGCGACGCTCGGTGTGCGGGAAGCCCGCGCCCGAGCGCACTCCGTCCGGCCCGGTGCGCCGGAGTCCGGGCGCGGCACGCCCGACGCGGAACCCGCCGTGCCGGGTTCCGAACGTGGCGCGCGCCCGGTGGCCGCGCCTCGTAGGCTCGGCGTCGTGCCGAGCGAGATCTCCCCGGATGATCTGCGGTTCGATCACGAAATCCGGGTCGCCCGGGCCGATCTGCTCGACCAGGCCGGGATCGAGGAGAAGTTCCTGGGCGACCTCATCCGGGCCAATCTGATCACACCCGGCCCGGCGGGGTACTTCGACGCGGACGCGGTCACGCTGGCCAAGACCGCGCGGGCGATGGCCGAATTCGGTTTGGAGGCACGGCATCTGCGTGCGTTCAAGCTCGCCGCCGACCGGGAGGCCGCGCTCGTGGCGCAGATCGTCGCCCCGATCGCGAAGAGCAGGGACGCGGGTGCGCGCGCCCGCGCGGAGGAGACGGTGCGTGAACTGGCCGCGCTGTCGCTGACCCTGCACACCTGTCTGGTCAAGTCCTCGGTCCGGGGCTCGCTCGGGGGCTGACCGCCGACGGGCCACGGTCCTGAGGTCGCGGCGAACCGACACCCTGATTTCTGCTGTGCAGACGGATCGCTGGACCGGTGCGGGTTCGCCTAGACTCGTGGTACGGCGAGCTCTGCGGCGGTCATGCCGGGCCGGCGGCGAGTATGGGAGGCAGTGCGATGAGCGAAATGCGCGTGATCGGCATCCGTGTCGAGCAGCCACAGAACCAGCCCGTGCTGTTGCTCCGCGAAGTGGCGGGCGACCGGTATCTGCCGATCTGGATCGGGCAAGCCGAGGCGACGGCGATCGTCCTCGAGCAGGAGGGGGTGACCCCGATCCGCCCGCTGACCCACGACCTGATCAAGATCCTGATCACCGAGCTGGGGCACACATTGAAGGAAGTGCGGATCGTCGATCTGCAGGAGGGCACCTTCTACGCGGATCTCGTCTTCGAGAACGATCTCCGGATTTCGGCGCGGCCGTCGGATTCGATTGCGATCGCCTTGCGGGTGGGTTGCCCGATCCATGCCGAGGAGTCGGTCCTCGAGGAAGCCGGCCTCGTCATGCCGGACGAGCGCGAGGACGAGGTGGAGAAGTTCAAGGAATTCCTGGAGTCGGTGTCTCCCGACGATTTCAAGGCGACCGATAGCTGAAGTAGAGGTCGAGACTTTCCCCGCGCGTCGCGTTTGGCTCGATGACGTCGCGGGCTGGACAATCGTGGGGAGTAATCTCGACAGTTGGGCCACGACCGTTTCGGCCGAATCCGCACCGATTCGGTCGGTGACGGCGCCGGGTCATCGATGAGGCTGGGAATGCGTCGGCGAAGCAAGGGAGTGGTCAGTGGCAGAGCAATCGCAGGACGTGGTACAGCCAGGACTGTTCCCCGACGACTCGGTACCTGACGACATGGTCGGCTATCGCGTTCCCAGTGCGTGCCAGGTGGCCGGAATCACCTACCGGCAGCTCGACTACTGGGCGCGCACCGGTTTGGTGGTGCCTTCCATCCGGAGCGCCGCGGGTTCGGGCAGTCAGCGGCTGTACTCGTTCAAGGACATCCTGGTCCTGAAGATCGTCAAGCGGCTGCTCGACGCGGGCATCTCGCTGCAGAACATCCGGATCGCCGTCGATCATCTGCGCAGCCGCGGCGTGCAGGACTTGGCGGGAATCACCCTCTTCTCCGATGGCACCTCGGTGTACGAGTGCACGTCGGCCGAGGAGGTCGTCGATTTACTGCAGGGCGGGCAGGGTGTGTTCGGGATCGCCGTGAGCGGCGCCATGCGCGAGCTGACCGGCGCTATCGCGAACTTCCCGGCGGAGCGCGCGTCGGCGATCACCGAGCGTCCGGAAGACGAGCTGTCGTTCCGTCGTAAGGCGCGGATGAACCGCAAGACGGGCTAGGATTCGCACAACGCTTTCACGGCCGGGCAAGGCGTGCAGCCTCCCCGGCCGTGGTGCGTGACAGCGCCGTCGGCGGCGGGCAAGGGCCGGGGCGGCAGCGAAAGGGGGGCGCCGTGCAAGCACGTGATATCACCGGGCTCGTCGGGCCGATCGACCGGATCGACGCGTTTCCGACCGTCGATGAACTGAATGCCTTCGCCGACGCCATCGCGGCCGCTCACCCGGATCGGATCTCGATCACCGAGCTCGGACGTTCGCGCGGCGGTGACCCGATCCGGGAGGTGACGGTCGGATCCGGCGACCGGCATATTCTGGTCTTCGGCAATCCGCATCCGAACGAGCCCATCGGCATGGCCACGATTCGTCATCTGCTCGGCCGGATGGCCGCGGACGAGACGGTGACCGTAGGCGCCACCTGGCATTTCCTGCTCTGCGTCGATCCGGACGGAACGCGGTTGAACGAGGGGTGGTTCGCCGGTCCGCACACCAGAACCGGCGTCGCCCGCGGCTTCTACCGGCCGCCCGCGGCCGAGCAACCGGAATGGTGTTTCCCGGCCGAATGGCGCGGCCGGCGCGTCGGGGTGCCGCTCCCGGAGACGAAGGCGATGATGGCGCTGATCGACCGCACGCGGCCCGCGCTGATCGCCTCTCTGCACAACGCGGAGTTCGGCGGCGGATTCTTCTACACCTCCGGCGGTGACCCCGGGTACTGGGCGGCGTTGACCGCAGGTCTCTCCGCCGCTGGCGTTCCGATCTACCAGGGCGAACCCGACGCGCCGGGCGCCCGCACGCTCGCTCCGGGAGTCTTCGAGCTGCCGCTGTTCGAGGCGATGGCGGATCTGCTCGCGGCCCAGGGCCTCGACTCGGTCACCGCGCTGGGCGGGGGCGGCTGCCGGGACTACGCGGCGCGCTACGGCACGGCGATCCTGGTCTGCGAATTGCCGCTCTGGGTGGACTCGCGGATCGGCGACGGTTCGGCGGGCGACCGAGTGCTGGGCGACCTGCTCGACGCTACCGCCGCCGACTACCGGGCCATGGCCGAAGTCGCCTCCGAGGTGCTCGCTCGAGTCGACGGCACATTGAGCGGTCGCAGCCCGTTCGAGCGGTCGGTGCGTGCGCTGGTCGCCGGGCTGCCGGGGCTCGCAGTGAGCAGACAGTCGGTGCCGCAACGAAATCGGATCGCGACCCGGGGCGAGATCTTCGTCGAGCAGTACGACTGGACCGCGATGCTGCGCCTGCGGCTGGGCGGCATGCTGCTGCGCCTGCTGGAGGACGAATACGCACTCGGCGGCGGTACGGCGCTGGCCGCCGAGCGCGACCGGTTCGCCGCGGTATTCGATCAATGGTGCACCGACGTGGAGCAGAACGCACCCGGTGTCGCGGTGCCGCTGGCCCGTCTGGTGGGCGTCCAAGCGGAGTCGATCGTGCTGGCGGCTGTGCGGCTGCGCGCCGGACTCGCCATCTGACGGGTGATGCTCGCTCGGTCCCCGAGTGACCAGAACGACACGGTGCGCGCCGGGTCCGGTGGCGCGCTCCGGCGTGTCGTCGGCTTAGACTGACGGTGCGTCGCCGCCGTGCGGGAGAGCCTCGGTCCGGAAACGAGTCCGAGCGCCGAAGGAGCAGCACCTCCCCGTCAATCTCTCAGGCAAAAGGACCGTGCGGGCTTCGACGCCTCTGGAAAGCGGCGGCTTCGAGCCGCCCGCCCATGGGGAAAGGGTCTCGGCCACTGGTCGCGGGACCCGAATCTCTCAGGCGCCACGACAGAGGGGGAGGGCCGGTACCCGTCGACCGCCTGGTCGACCCCGCCCGACCTTGGGAGCTGTTGTGACTCGCTCGTTCGCCGATCGCCATATCGGACCCGACCGGGAGGAGCTGGCCCGGATCCTGGACGTTGTCGGCGTGTCGTCGCTGGACGAGCTGGCTGCCGTCGCGCTGCCCGCGAGCATCCTGGACGGCGACGGCCTGGCCGGGCTGCCCGCGGCGGGCTCCGAGCACGAGGTGCTCGCCGAGCTCGCCGAACTCGCCGGGACCAACACCGTGGCCACCTCGATGATCGGGCTGGGTTACTACGACACGCTGACCCCACCGGTGCTGGTGCGCAACCTGCTGGAGAATCCGGCCTGGTACACCGCCTACACGCCCTATCAACCCGAGATCAGCCAGGGCAGGCTCGAGGCGCTGCTCAACTTCCAGACCATGGTGTCGGAGCTGACCGGCATGGACGTCGCCAACGCGTCGATGCTGGACGAGGCCACCGCGGCCGCCGAGGCCATGACACTGCTGCGCCGGGCGGGCCGATCGAAGTCTCCACGCCTGGTCATCGACCGCGACCTGTTCCCGCAGACCAGAACGGTGCTCTACACCCGGGCCGAGCCGCTGGGCCTGGAGATCGTGGAGGCGGATCTGTCCGCCGGAGAGCTGCCCGACGGAGAGTTCTTCGGTGTGCTGGCGCAGACTCCCGGGGCTTCCGGTCGCGTCGTGGACCTGACCGAATTGATCGCCGCGGCACACGATCGGGGCGCCTTGGTCGCGGTCGGGGCCGACCTGTTGGCGATGACGCTGATCACGCCGCCCGGTGAGCAGGGCGCCGACGTGTGCTTCGGCACCACCCAGCGCTTCGGTGTCCCGCTCGGTTTCGGCGGTCCGCACGCCGGATACCTCGCGGTGCGGCAAGCACAGGCCCGTCAGCTGCCCGGCCGCCTGGTCGGCGTCTCGGTGGACGCGGACGGCGCCGTCGCCTACCGGCTCGCCTTGCAGACCCGCGAGCAGCACATCCGCCGGGAGAAGGCGACCTCCAACATCTGCACCGCGCAGGTGCTGCTGGCCGTCGTGGCCGCGATGTACGCCTCCTACCACGGTGCCGACGGGCTGCGGGCGATCGCCCGCCGGGTGCACGGGCACGCCGCGGCGATCGCGGCCGGGCTGGACGGCGCGGTGGTGCACGACAGCTTCTTCGACACGGTGCTCGCGCACGTGCCCGGCGGCGCGGAAGCCGTTGTGGCGAAAGCGAAGTCGCGCGGCATCAATCTGCGCCTGGTGGACGCCGACCACGTCGGCATCGCCTGCGACGAGGCGACCACCGACGCGCATGTCGCGGCCGTGCTCGAATCCTTCTGCACCGCGGTGTCGTCCGAGCCGGGGGCGCCCGCTCCGGTCGCGGCGATCGAGAGCCGGACCTCGGAGTTCCTGGCTCACGCCGCGTTCACGAAGTACCGGACCGAGACGGCGATGCTGCGGTATCTGCGCGCACTGTCCGACAAGGACATCGCGTTGGACCGCAGCATGATTCCGCTCGGCTCCTGCACCATGAAGCTCAACGCCACCGCGGAGATGGAGGCCATCACCTGGCCCGGTTTCGCGCGCGTGCATCCCTACGCGCCGGTCGAGGACGCGCCGGGCCTGCTGCGGGTGGTCGCGGACCTGGAACGGTGGCTGTCGGACATCACCGGCTACGACTCGGTGAGCTTGCAGCCGAACGCGGGCAGCCAGGGCGAGTACGCGGGGCTGCTGGCGATCCGGCGCTACCACCTCGATCGGGGCGACACCCACCGCGACACCTGTCTCATCCCGTCCAGCGCGCACGGCACCAACGCGGCGTCGGCTGCCATGGCCGGCCTGCGCGTGGAGGTGGTGAAGTGTCGCGCCAACGGCGACGTCGACCTCGACGACCTGCGCGCCAAGATCGCCGATCACGCCGATCGCCTGGCCTGCATCATGATCACCTATCCGTCCACGCACGGCGTCTACGAGCACGAGGTCGCCGAGTTGTGCGCGCTGGTGCACGACGCGGGCGGTCAGGTCTACGTGGACGGCGCGAACCTGAACGCCCTGGTCGGCCTCGCCCGGCCGGGCCGCTTCGGCGGCGACGTGAGCCACCTGAATTTGCACAAGACGTTCTGCATCCCGCACGGCGGCGGCGGTCCTGGCGTCGGTCCGGTCGCGGTGCGCGCGCACCTGGCGCGGTATCTGCCCGGCGACCCGCTGGAAGCGGGGTCGCACGCGGTGTCGGCCGCGAAGTACGGCTCGGCCTCCATTCTGCCGATCACGTGGGCCTACATCCGCATGATGGGCGCCGATGGGCTGCGCCGCGCCACGCTGTCGGCGATCGCTTCGGCGAACTATATCGCACGGCGGCTGGACGAGTACTTCCCGGTGCTCTACACCGGCGAGCGCGGCATGGTGGCGCACGAGTGCATCCTGGACCTGCGCGAGATCACCAAGCGAACCGGCGTCACCGTCGACGATGTGGCAAAACGCTTGGCGGACTTTGGGTTCCATGCGCCGACCATGAGCTTTCCGGTGGCCGGTACGTTGATGGTGGAACCCACCGAGAGCGAGAACCTCGCCGAGCTGGACGATTTCATCGAGGCGATGATCGCGATCCGGGCGGAGATCGACCAGGTCGCCGCGGGCGTGTGGCCCGTGACCGACAACCCGCTGCGCGGGGCGCCGCACACCGCGGCGTCGCTGGTGGGGGAGTGGGAACACCCCTACAGCCGGGAAGTCGCCGTGTATCCCCGAGGTCTCGGGCACGCCAGGGCGAAGGTGTGGCCGCCGGTGCGCCGGATCGACGGCGCCTATGGCGACCGGAACCTGGTTTGTGCCTGTCCACCGCTGGAGGCGTACGCGGACTGACCGCAGGTCCGGTCGCGTCCTCACCGCGTGGCGGCCACCTTTGCGTAGGTGTTCGCCAGGCTCGGCCAACCGCCCGGACTGCCCACTGCGTCGTGCATGGACTCCCAGCCCGGTCCGTGCTTGTCGAAACCGGAGTGCACCAGCGTGACGGCGGTGCGGTCGGGAGCGACCGCCGAGAAGGTGACATCCACGCGGCTGGCCCGCTCCGGATCGGGTTCGTGCTTCCAGTCCAGGCCGATCGCCCAGGAGAACGCGAAGTGGGTCGGCGGCTGCCACACCAGCACGGTGCCCCATGGACATTCGGTGCCGTCGTCCTCGCGGCCGAGGCAGCGGCCGCCCACGCGCGGCTCGATCACCTCCTCGGCGAGCCGGCCCGCGCCGATGTGGTGCTCGCGCGGCCACCAGCTGTCGATGCCGGTGGTGAACACCTCGTAGGCGGTCTCGATGGATGCGTCGACGACGAGTTCGACGCGTACGTCCTTGTCGCTGGCCTGTTGTGTCATGACTGCTCCTGGTCGGTAGCTCGTCCTTCGGCGGCCCTCCGGCCTGCTTCGTCCTGGAAAGCCGACATCGCGGTGGTCCAGAACCGCGTGAAGTACACGCGCAGCGCGTCGATACCGGTGGGATTCAAGCGGTACACCCGGCGGGTGCCGACCGCCTCGTGGGTCACCAATCCGGCCTGTTCCAGCACCCTGAGGTGCTGCGATACCGCGGGCCTGCTCACCGGCAGATCCGCGGCCAGCTGCCCTACCGCGCACGGCCCCTTGCCGAGGCGCTCGAAGATCGCCCGCCTCGTCGGGTCACCCAGCGCGGCCAGCGCCGCATCTCGGTAAGTCCCCACGAACCGTAAGTCTAGACTTACCGATAGCGGCTGTCTATAGTGCGAAGCGGGAGTTCTGTCTTCGCGCGGGCGGCGGGCTACGGCGTGGTGAGCGCCTGGACGACGGCGGAGCCGAAGCCGATGTCGTCGGAGGTGGCCAGGCGGGTGTAGTGCCCGCCGGTCTGCTGCGCCAGGGCCTGGAGGGTCTGGGTGCCACTGCCGCCGACCACGATGACGTCGACGCGCACCGGCCGGGTGCGGTCGGTCGCCGCGGCGATGTCCGCGGCCAGTTGGGTGCCGGTGACCGTGGAATCGTCGTCGGGTCCGTCGGTGATCAGCAGCACCGAATTGGTGCGGCCCGGCGTGTACCCGGCGACGGCGCTCTTGTACGCCGCGATCAGGGATGGGTAGGCCTGATCCGACCGGCTCTCGCTCGGGCGCACCGCGGTCAGCGCGGTACCGATCTTCGTGCGCTGGTCGGTGGTCAGCGGGGCGGTGGCGGCGGCCACCCGGTACGGCGTGGTGCCGTCGAGGTTCTTGCCGAAGGTCCACACGCCGAGTCCGAAGTCCGGCGGCATGACCGTCATCGTGGAATTCAGCGCGGCCAGGACGTTCGCCAGACGTGTCGTGGCGCCCTCCGCGGTCCCCATCGACGCCGACACGTCGACCAGGACGGTGGAGCGCACGCCGAGTACCGGGTTCGCCAGCGTGGCGCGGACCTTGTCGAGCGCGCCACGGGGCGGCACGGCGGCCGCGGTCTGCGGCGCGGCGGCGAATCCCGCCGTGACGAAGGCCTGCGCCTGCTCGGGCTTGCGCAGATAGTCGGTGAACCGTCCGGCGATGAGGTTCTGCGTCTTGTCCACCCACGCGCCGGACATCAACGCGGCCGGGTAATCGGCCACGAGCGCGGCCCCGGCGGGGCGGAACGCCACGACGCCGGGCATCCCCTTCAGTTGCTGCTCGGTAGCGGCTATCGCGTGCATGGGCGCGTCCTGCGCCGTGAGCTCGGTCAGCGCGGCCGCGGCGTCGGACGCCTCGGGCGCGTCGGCGGCGAGCCCGGAGATCGCGGCGACCACCTGACCGGACTGCGCCGCCTGCTCGCTGAGCGGTTCCGCGCCCGAGACCGCGGAGCCGACCGCCGTGGCCGCGGCGAGCGTGGCGTCACCCGCGGGCAGGGCCATCCGTAGCCCGCCCCATCCGCTCAGGCCGACATCGGCGAGCGAGCCCTGCTGCAACCGCGGCAGGTCGGCCCAGGACACGTCGGCCTGCTCCAGCGCGCGACGCAGGTCCTCGGGCACCGCGAGCACGATCGGGCTGGTGGCGATGGGTACCGGCGTGCCCTCGATCAGGCCGGGCACCCGCATGGACTCGATGGAACGGGTCGAATCGGCGATCCACAGCGCCGGCTGCGGGCCGAGCGCCTTGTCCCATGGCTTGCCGCTGGTGAACGCGGCGACGACGGCCGCGGACGGCTGTGCGGTCACCTCGACCCGCGCGCAGTGGTCGCGTACTTTCGGCCGGGTGGCGTTGTAGCTGTCCGCGGCGGCCCGCACCTGCGCCGCGATGCCGGGATCGGCCGTCACGGAGAGTGTCGCGGGCCCCTCGACGCATTCGGCCGCCGCCGCGCTGTCCTGGTTCGCCGCGCGATCGCGCAACTGGAACCAGACGACGACGATCGCGGCCAGTAACGCAACGACGACCACTGCGATAACCGGACCTTTGCTGACGCCCCGGGATCTGGTTGCGCTGCGATGAGTGCCCACGCGGTCAGTGTATGGTCACCGGCGCCGAACGAAGTCGGCGAGGCTCCCCGATACCGGCGCGGTTGCGCGCCATCGGGTTGGCCCGCCGCCGTGCCGCACGGCACGACGGCGGGACCGCTCAATGGCGGATCACCCGTCCGCGGTCGAACTCGTGCCCGCCCCAGACGCCGGATTGCCCGGTGCGCGCGGCGAAGTCACCGCAGGCGTCCCGGATCGGGCAGCGCGCGCAGACTTCCCGGGCGTAGTCGAAGTCCTGTGACGGGTACGGGAACCAGGCTTCGTGGTTCGGGTCGCCGCGGCAGGCCGCCCGGTGCCACCCTCGGGAATCCGAGAGCGGGAGCAGGTCGGCCAGGGTCGGCTCCGCGACGGCGGTGGTCTCGGCGCTCGTCATCGCGATCTTCTCCTTTCTCGGGTCGTGGTCAAGTCGAGGCGAGTTGCTTCCAGATCCGGCGCTGCTGGCGTATCCGATGGGTGGGGGCCTTCGGCTCCCAGAGCAGGCGCATGCCCGCCTCCCCCGGGGTGCGGTCCGCCTTGGCCGTGTTGCACGGCGCGCAGCAGGCTACGAGGTTGCCCCAGGTGTTCGGGCCGCCCCTCGACCGCGGCCGGATGTGGTCCACGGTGTGCGCCCGCCCGGCGCAGTAGCCGCACCGGTTCCGGTCGCGACGCAGCACGCCCGCGAGGGTGGCCCTGCTCTCGTCGTGCACCAGCACGGCGTGCTCGAGGTAGACGTAGCGCAGCAACCGAATGGTCTGTGGCAGAGCGATTTTCACGTGCCGTGACCGAATCGGGAAATGCGGCTCGCGGTCGGCCACGGTCTCCGCGGCGCCGGCGACCAGCAGCACGACGGCCCGGTCGGCCTTGATCTCGTCGAGCGCCTCGTAGGAGGCGTTCAGGACGAGTACCCCGCTGTGTATCCAGTTGTCGGCGGTTGTCGCCGCCTGATCGGCGGCACGGCGGAACGTCATGGGAATCACCATGTTTCGTGCGAATTCGAGCGAAGGAGGAGAGCGAGCGGCGATCAGCCGAGGATCTGGAGGCGGCTGTCGACCGGTTCGCCGCGCCGTGCGCGCAACGGCCTGCCGATCGCGTCGCCCGCGGCCGACGATCGCGCCGCGAGGGTTTTCATTCGCTTCGTCGTCTCCGGAATCACTGCCGCCCCTCCTCTCCACTACTCGGGCGGCCACCTCGAGGTGGTGGCCGGTGTCGAAACACATGGTGGCACAGCGCACCCGCCGTTGTCGGGTCATTTTTCGGCGGTGCTACGGAGGGTGATTCCCGGAGTTCAGGCCGGTCGCAGTTCGGCGGCGCCGAAGGAGACGTTGAACCGGTCGCACCAGATCGCGACGCTGGTCAACCGGGCCAGGTCGGCGTCGGCGGGGATGGGGTAGTTCTGGTTGCCGCGGTTGCCTTTGAGCTTGCCCAGGTCGGTGTGGCTGCCGTCGTCGAAGACGAACCACCCGTCGCGGCCTTCGCGCACCGGCGCGTCGGTGAGCCAGACGTGCAGGTCGGGGCCGTCGGAGGTGTCGAGGTCTTCCAGTCTCAGCACTCTGCTGCCGTCGGCCAGGCGCAGGACCGCGACGGTGCCCGCGGTGGCGTGCTCATGTGAGATGAACGTGCCCCGGGCGATGGTGCGCGGCTGGGCTTCGGTCCCGCCCGGACCCGGCGCCGGGGAGGCCGACGGCGCGGCCTCCTGCACGGTGGTGTCGGTGAACAACCGCCATGGCTGGAACACGGCCAGTCCCGCGCCCAGCGCCACGATCAGCAACGCAACGACGGCCCAGGTGATCGGCGATCGAGCGATGCCCCGTGCGGACGCCATGGCTTCTCCTCGGAGTGTCAGGGAAACTCGCCCCCATCCGATTATGGGGGCGAGCGGGGGTGGCGTCGACGGAAAGAACGTCATCCGATCGGGGAGTGGCCGAGCAGGACGTGGCCCGTGAAGTGGGTCTGTTTGGCCCGCGGCAGCGGGTGGAAAAGGCAGCCGTGCACGTCGCGGGAGCGCATCTCCAGCTCGCAGTCGCGTGAATAGCCGATTCCGCCGACGGTTTCGATGGCCAGGCGCACGGTGTGCAGAAGTGCGTCCGCCGCGGCGGTCTTACGGCTGAGCGTCCGGCTCGCGTACTGATCGGTGTTGGCGAAGCGCAGGTTCTCCGATCCGGTGAACATGGCGTCGACGAGATCGCCCGCGGTGGTGTGCGCGGTGGCCATCTCGCCGGCCAATTGGACGGTCGGCGCGTCGGCCCGACCGGCGGCGAGCGTGGTCGCGATATCGACCGCGCCGTCGGCGATACCGAGGTAGGCCGCCATGACCAGCGGCATCGCCGCGCCGATCACGACGTTCAGCAACGGCGGCCACACCGATGCCGGGCGGGTCAGCGATACCGCCGCGTCGGGCACGAACACATCCTCGAGCACCACGGTGTGCGAACCGCTCGCCCGTAAACCCAAAGTGTCCCAAGTCTTCTCGATCCGTACGCCGTCGGCGGTGAACGGGATGGCGCAATGCAGCACCTGCGGGCCGCTGGGTGCGTCGTCCCAGCGCACGCTGGTCACCAGGACGGTGCCCGCCTCGCATCCGCTGGCCGGCGCTTTGCGCCCGTGCACCCGGTAGCCGCCGTCGACCCGCTCGGCGCGGCCGTTGGAGCCGACCCAGTCCGAGGCGCCCGTACTGACCAGGATCGCACCCGCGACCACCTTGGCGAACAGTGGTGCGGCGTCGATGCCGTGGTTGTGCCGCCACACCTGGGCGGCGACCAGGTGGGTGTGCATCGCGAAGGCGACCGCGGTGGAGGGGTCGTGGCGGCCCAGCTCGCGCAGGATCGCGCCCATCTCGCGATGGGTGACCCCGCCGCCGCCGAACTCGGCGGGGACGAGCGCCGCGGACAGTCCGCTCGCGCGCAGGAGATCGAACGCGGCGAGAGAGATCTCGCCGGAGTGGTCGCGGGCGGCGACCTCGGGATGAAGAGCCTCGCCGACGCGGCGTGCGCGGGCGACCCAGTCGGTGGTGGCGTCGGTGGGGGCAGGAGCTGTAGTGGTCATGTTTCGAAGTTAGGAACGGCCGCGATAACCGGATAGTGCAGAAAGTGGACCGCCCCGGTCCAGAACCCAGACCGCGTTCGCGAGGTGCCATGACGACTTCGACGCCGAGTTACGGCCAGTACTGCCCGATCTCCCGGGCGCTCGACGTGGTGGGCGAGCGCTGGTAGCTGCTGATCCTGCGCGACCTGCTGCTGGGCACCACCCGGTTCAACGATCTCGCGCGCGGCCTGCCCGGCCTGTCGCGCAGCCTGCTGGCCAAACGCCTGCGGCAGTTCGAGCGAGCCGGGCTCGTGGAGAAACTGGTCGGCGAGTACCTGCTCACCGACGCCGGGCGGGAACTGGAGCCCATCCTGTTCGGCCTCGGCGAATGGGGTGCGCGCTGGACCTTCGGCACGCCGCGCGAGGACGAGCGCGACCCCGCTCTGCTGGTGTGGTGGATGCACACCCGGGTCGACACCTCGTCGTTCCCGGGCCGTCGCCACGTGCTGCACGTGCGTTTCACCGACGACCTGCGCCGATTCTGGATCGTGATCGAGGCGGGAGTTCCCTCGGTCTGCGAATCCGATCCCGGCTATCCCGTGGACGTCGCGATCAGCTCCGATATCGCCTCGCTGTACCAGGTGTGGCTGGGGCGGCTGCCGCTGGCGCACGCGCTGCGGACGGGCCGGGTGACGTTCACCGGCCCGCCCGCGCTCACCCGCCGGATGCCCTCGGTGCTGCGGCTCAGCCCCGTGGCCGGGTACGCGGACATGTCGCACCCGGACGCCGCCACTCAGCGCGCATCCTGAACTCCGGCGGCCTGCTCAGAGATTCCCGACGATCGCTGGGCCATCAGCTCGCGGGCCTTCTCGCGCAGCGCGGCCGGTACCCGCTCGGGGTCGGTCTGGAAATCCCAAGCCCCGGTCAGCCTTTCGTATCCCGCGCGGTGCCGGTCACCACGCCGTCGAGCAAAGTGGTCGCGAGGATGTCGGCTATCTCGCCGGGGGAGCGGCCGCCGTGCGGGCGGTACCAGAACGACACCATGTTCAACATGCCGAGCACGCTGTTGGTGACCACGTGGTCGTCGGTGCGCAACAGCCCCTCGATGTGACCGGCGTCGATGACGCGTTGCCAGCACTGCTGCACCCGGTCGCGCAGGTCTTGCAGTTGTGCGGCGCGCTCGCCGGTGAGCGCGCCGACGTCGCGTAGCTGGATGGCCACCTCACGCTGATGCCGGACGATCAGCCGCACGTGACTGTCGATCATATTGCGCAGCTTGGCGACCGGATCACCGGGCCCGTCGGCGATCTGTTCGGCCTCGGTCAGCATGAGCTGCGTGTAGTCGCGCAGGATCTGCCAGAGCAGCTCTTCTTTGGAACCGATGTGGTAGTACAATGCGCCGCGCTGCACGTCGGCGCGCTCGCCGATCTCGGCCACACCGGTGCCGTGGAAGCCCCGTTCGGCGAACAGGTCGATCGCGGCCCGCACGATCCGTGCCCTGGTGTCGCTCGCGGTCGATTCGGCCGCGGGCGGACGGCCCCGCCTACGGGACGGGGCGGTCATTTCGACGGGTCCAGCACGATCTTGCCCACACCGTCGGCCCGCTCGGCGAACATCCGGTAGGCGGCGGGCCCGTCGGACATCGGAAGGTGGTGGGTGACCACCGCCTCGGGCCGCAGCCTGCCGCCCGCGGTGAGCTTCAGCAGCGCGGGCAGTTCGTACTGGACCGAACACAGCCCGATGTGGAATTCCAGGTCCTTCACCTGCGCCGCCATCATGTGGAACGGATAGGCGCGGTTGTGGCTCACGCCGATCACACTGACCCGGCCGCCGTGCCCGACGGCGCTGATCGCCAGCTTGATGGTTTCGTCGGCCCCGACCGCCTCGATCGCGACATCCGCTCCGCCGCGCAGCGTTTCGCGGATCGCCTGCTTCGGATCGTCCGATTCGACCGGCTCCGCGCCGAGGTCGGCGGCGCGCTTGCGGCGTTCGGCCAGCAGGTCGACGCCGAGTACCCGCGCCGCGCCCATCGCGAACGCGGACTGGACCGCCATGAGACCGACCGGGCCGAGCCCGATCACCACTACGGTGTCGCCCGGCGCGATCCGGGCGCGCCGGGCTCCGTACCACGCGGTGGGCGCGTTGTCGGTGAGCACGACGGCGGCGGTGTCGCTCACCTCGTCGGGCAACTTCGCCAGATTGCCCGCGGCGTGCGGGACGGCGAGCAACTCGGCCTGGCATCCGGCCAGTGCGCCGCCGAGCCCGTAGCAGGCATCCACCGGCAACGGGTGGCGAGCGCACGCGGTGACGATCCCGGCGCGGCACTGCGCGCAGCTGTCGCAACCGGCAGAGGCGGCGACCAGCACGCGGTCGCCGACGGAGAATCCTCGGGTGTACGGCCCCACTTCCACGATCTCGCCGACCGCTTCGTGCCCGACGCCGTAACCGGCGCCAGCGACGAATCCGTGTCCGGCGTAGATGTGCAGATCGCTGCCGCAGATGCCCGCCGCGGTGACCCGGACGATCGCGCCGTCGGGGCCGGGCAGCACGGGATCGGGCCGGTCGCCGTACGAGATCTGTTGCGGTCCGTCATAAGTCAGCGCCTTCATCGCCATCCTCCGTCGATCGGGAGGGTGGCGCCGGTGCAGAACGCCGAGGCCTCGGTGGCGAAGAACAGCGCCGCACCGACGATTTCCTCCGGCCTGCCGACTCGGCGGAGGGCATTGTGTCTGGTGAGCTCCGCGCGGAGCTCGTCCGGCCACGCCGTGGCGATGTCGGTTTCGAAAGGCCCGCACTGGATGGTGTTGACCCGCACGTTCGGCGCGAACGTCTGGGCCAGCCCTCCGGTCAGGGCGTTGAGACCGGCCTTGGCCGCCGAATAGGGGACCGCGAAGGGTTCCGGCCGGATCGCCTCGATCGAGGAGACGTTGATGATCGAGCCGCCGCCGTCGGCCGCCATCCGGCTGCCGATCAGGGCGGACAACCGGAACGGTCCTTTGAGGTTCACGCCGATGACCTTGTCGAACAGCGCCTCGGTGACCTGGTCCAGGCTGGGGTACAGCGGCGAGAGGCCGGCGTTGTTGACCAGCACGTCCACCCGGCCGAACGTGTCGTAGACGGTCTGCACCAGGGCGTCGCACTGCGACCAGTCGCTGACGTTGCAGGCCACGGGCAGGGCGCGGCGGCCGAACCGCCCGGTCACCTCATCGGCCAGCGCGGCGCAGCCGTCCAGCTTGCGGCTTGCGATCACCACGTCCGCGCCCGCCTCGGCGAACGCGAGCACCATCTGTTTGCCCAGCCCCCGGCTTCCCCCGGTGACGACAACGACCTTATCGGTGAGTGGCACCTTGACTCCTGCATCTCCGAAAATGTTCCGACCAGTACATTAAATCCGGCGGGCGTTACGATCAAGGGGCTGTCCGGCCGACCGCCGACGGCTCACGACCCGCCGGGCGCAACGACCAGCTCACCTCGGCGTGGCGGACGGATTCGGGCACAGGCATGGGCGACCCGGCGCGCGGTTACACCGCTACCCACGGGTAACATGACACTGTTTTCCCACTCGGTTTTCTCGGAAGTGAGGCAGTAGATGACAGAGCGGATTCAGGTCGGCGGGCTCCAGGTGGCACGCGTTCTCCACGAGTTCGTCGAGAACGAGGCGCTCCCCGGTTCCGGCGTGGATTCCGCCGCGTTCTGGGCCGGCGCCGAGCAGGTCATCAATGATCTCGCTCCGCGCAACCGCGCTCTGCTGGCCGAACGCGACGAGATCCAGGGCAAGATCGACGCCTGGCACGCGGAGCACCCCGGCGCGAACTACGACAAGGCCGCCTACAAGAACTTCCTGACCGACATCGGCTACCTGCGGCCCGCGCCCGCCGATTTCCAGATCACCACCCAGAACGTCGACGAGGAGATCGCCGCGACCGCGGGCCCGCAGCTGGTGGTGCCGGTGATGAACGCCCGTTTCGCGATCAACGCCGCCAACGCGCGTTGGGGCTCGCTCTACGACGCGCTCTACGGCACCGACGCCATCTCCGAGGCGGGCGGCGCGGAGAAGGGCACCGGCTACAACAAGGTGCGCGGCGACAAGGTCATCGAGTGGGCGCGCAACTTCCTCGACGACTCGGTCACCCTGATCACCGGTTCGCACATCGGCTCGACGTCCTACAAGATCGTCGACGGCGAGCTCGAGGTCGGCCTCGAGGACGGCACCAGCATCGGTCTGGCCGACGCCTCCCAGCTGGTCGGGTACCTCGGTGACCCGGAGGCGCCGAGTTCGGTGCTGCTGAAGCACAACGGTCTGCACATCGAGATCCAGATCGACCCGCAGTCCCCGATCGGCAGCACCGACACCGCGGGCGTCAAGGACGTCGTGCTGGAGTCCGCGGTCACCACGATCATGGACTTCGAGGACTCGGTCGCCGCCGTGGACGCCGAGGACAAGGTGCTCTGCTACCACAACTGGCTCGGCCTGATGAAGGGCGACCTCGCGGAGAAGGTCGCCAAGGGCGAGAAGACCTTCACCCGCACCATGAACCCCGACCGCGTGTACACCGCGCTGGACGGCGGCGAGCTGGTGCTGCACGGCCGTTCGTTGCTGTTCGTGCGCAACGTCGGTCACCTCATGACCTCGGACGCGATCCTGGACGCCGAGGGCAACGAGGTGCCCGAGGGCATCATGGACGGGCTGATCACCTCGCTGATCGCCAAGCACAGCCTGGCCGACGACGTGCAGCTGAAGAACAGCCGCACCGGCTCGGTCTACATCGTGAAGCCGAAGATGCACGGCCCGGACGAGGTCGCGTTCACCGACGAGCTGTTCGGCCGGATCGAGGACGTGCTCGGGCTGAGCCGCAACACGCTCAAGGTCGGCATCATGGACGAGGAGCGCCGCACCACGGTGAACCTCGCGGCCTGCATCCAGGCCGCCGCCGAGCGTGTGGTGTTCATCAACACCGGCTTCCTGGACCGCACCGGCGACGAGATCCACACCTCCATGGAGGCCGGGCCGATGGTCCGCAAGGCGGACATGAAGTCCCAGCAGTGGATCCTGTCCTACGAGGACTGGAACGTCGACACCGGTCTCGCTGCGGGCCTGCCCGGCAAGGCGCAGATCGGCAAGGGCATGTGGGCCATGCCGGACCTGATGGCCGACATGCTCACCCAGAAGATCGGTCACCCGCGCGCGGGCGCGAACACCGCGTGGGTGCCCTCGCCCACCGCCGCGACCTTGCACGCGACGCACTACCACCTGGTCGACGTGTTCAAGCGGCAGCAGGAGATCGCCAAGGGCGGTCGCCGCGCCACCGTCGACGAGATCTTGGAGATCCCGCTGGCCGCCGCGCCGAACTGGACCGACGAGGAGAAGCGCCAGGAGCTGGACAACAACTCGCAGTCCATCCTCGGCTACGTGGTGCGCTGGATCGACCAGGGCGTCGGCTGCTCCAAGGTGCCCGACATCAAGGACGTCGCGCTCATGGAAGACCGTGCGACGCTGCGCATCTCCAGCCAGCTGATGGCCAACTGGCTGCGCCACGGCATCGTCAGCGCCGATGAGGTGGTGGCCAGCCTGGAGCGGATGGCCCCGGTCGTCGACCGGCAGAACGCGGGCGACCGGAACTACCGGGCGATGGCGCCGGACTTCGCGGGCAGCATCGCGTTCCAGGCGGCCAAGGAACTGATCCTGGAGGGCACCAAGCAGCCCAACGGGTACACCGAGCCGATCCTGCACCGCCGTCGCCGTGAGGCGAAGGCGCTGGCCTGCGTGTAATCCGCACGCGCCGCCAGTCCCCCGGTCCCTTCGGCCGGGGGACTCGCGCTCTTGCGGGAGTTTCGACTCTTGTTTATCGGTCCGTTACCCTGGGTGCCGCACGAAATCGTCGATTTGTGAGGAAGATTCATGGGAAGCGTTGTGCTCGACATCGTGGCATTGGTCGTCAATCGCGCGGCGATGTTCTGGAATTGGATGGCCACCGGATCGGCGGGCTTCCCGCCGCTGTGAGCGTGCGGTGCGCGATGTGCTTCGAGTAGTGAAAATCCCCTGGCCAGGTGTGCTGGCCGGGGGATTTCTCGATTCCGGACCGAAATCGCGGAACGTTCTGAATTGTTGGTTTTCACATCGGGGGATCCCGCTGTCCGGTGCGGCGTGATCATCTGGCCGGAATTCGCCGGGCACGCGGTGCATCATGCGCACACGATTGCACGGTCTTCTCGAATTGGACCGGGCTTTCCGCCGCGCCCGCGGTGGCATCCGTGTCGAACGGGATCCTCGGTGCGCCGTGAGATTTCGCAACCGATCCCGCGCGCCGTGCTCATCCCCCTCGTATCTTGGACACGTGAACTCCGCAGGGTCCGTGCGCACACGGTCGCGTATTCCTCGTTGGTTCGTCCTGTGGATGGGGCTCGTGACCGCCTTGGTCGCACTGTGCTGCGCGGCGCTGTTCTGGCAACTCGCCGCGGCGGGCACGTTCCCGACCCTTGTCGTCCTCTGGGCGGTGCTCGGTGTGCTCGGCGGGATCGCCGTCCTGTTCGGACTGCTCGGGCTGCTGCGCTACCGTGCCGTGTTCCACAGCCTCGCCTCGCCCGTGCTCATCGCCGCTCTGGTGGCGCTGACGCTCTACGACGTCCCGGAGGACACCGGCTGGCGTCTCTCCCGCGGCATTCTCGAAGACCAAGCCGTGGACTGCGCGCACCCCGGCCACCACGCCCGCCTCGGCGTGTACACGATCACCTTCATCACGCCCCGCGACGGCGGCTGCCTGTTCTACACTCAATCGGGCGACTCTGATTCGGAAGGCTTCGCCTTCTTCCGCGACCCGGCCACCCCACCCCATCTCGGTCCGCCCGCCACCAACGGCATCGAATACTCCGCATTCGACGGCCAGTGGTACCGCTTCGTCGACACTCACTGAGCGCGGTCGCCGAATCTCCTGGAGAGTGTTCGCCGTTGAGGCGCGGGCGATCCGCATGGTCAGGCAAGCATCGTCGCCCCATGCTTTGATCTCGGCGGCCAGGGCCTTCGGTACGCGGATCGCCCGGGCCGGATCACCATTCGAACGGCAGTGGTCGGCGGGGTTCGATCCACAGTGCTTCGGCGAGTGCGCAGAGCGTTCCATCGGGCCGGGACAAGGCCACGCCGACGGTGTGTTTCCGGCCGTCCGAGGAGATCGGCCACCCGTAGGAGAGGTAGGACTCGCCGGTGCGGACCGGTTCGAACTGCGTTGCGGTGAGTGCGGCGGTGACCGCTCCGGGACGCAGATCGCGCAGCGACATCGCGGCCCAGCCGCCAGGGCAATCCAAGGCGGCCCAGACGTTCTCGGTGGAGAGGAAGCCATCAGGTCCGGCGAGCGTAGGATGCGGTGTCCAGGCGGAGATGACCATGTCCAGTGTGGGCACGGCCCACGGCGACAGACGCAGACCACGGCCGGGCGCGCAGGCCGCTCCGCAGCCGTAGCAGTGACTCATCTTGCGCAGCACGCCGGCGGTCGCACTCGCGGCTAGAGCCTGTTCCCAGGTGGGCGCGGGCCGCGGCGTGACCGTAATGGTCGACGCGGACGCTTCGGCGAGTACCGCACCGTCCAGGTCGGTGAGCGACGCGCCGCCGGACGCGTCGGCGGCCAGCACCACCGGAGCGTCCACGGACACTGCGCGGCGGAAGTCGACGCGCACCTGCGTGGCGCCGCTCGCAGCGGCCAGCAGTCCCGCGACGTACCCGCCGAACGCCACACCCGGATAACCGCGCACGTGCGCGGGCACCGTTGACGCATCGGTCCGAATCATCTGCTGCCCACCCTCTCCCGGCCGACGATCATGACTCGGTCCAGCCGACCATACCGGCGTGACGCCGGCGAGCCGTGGCCGGGCCGCCTGGCACCCCCGGACCTGCCGTTGTCGATGCCGATGATCTCGCCGGTCACCCACGGACGGGCTGGCCCGGCGAGCCGCGTGAGCGAGGACAGCGTGGGGCGGCCGGCCCACCACAACCCGCGGCGTCGGCCGTGCGCAGCTGCTCGATGTCCGGAGGTTGCCGCCGGCCATTCATGCCGTGGCGGCAGGCCCTATTCGACACGTGTCCGCGCAGGTCGAGCGGATGCCGGAATATCTATCGCTGCGAACGCTGTTGCGCCGACATGTGACGAACGCTGGAATGAACGTACTGATCGTGTACGCCCACCCGAAGCCGGACTCACTCACCGGCGCTCTCAAAGACGTTGCGGTGCGCCAGTTGCGGGCGGACGGGCACGAGGTGCGGATCACCGACCTCTACGCGATGGGGTGGAAGGCCGCCGCCGACACCGACGATTTCGGCGCGGTCGAGGAGCCCAACTTCATGCTGGCCTCGGGTGTGGCCTACCGCGACGGGACGCTGAGTCCCGACATCCGCGCCGAGCAGGAGAAACTGCTGTGGGCCGACGCCGTCGTCCTGCATTTCCCACTCTGGTGGTTCGGCATGCCCGCGATCATGAAGGGCTGGGTGGACCGGGTTCTCACCTGCGATTTCGCCTATGGAGCCGGGGGGAAGGCGGTGCCCAGATACGGGGCGGGCGTCCTGGCCGGGCGGCGCGCGATGCTGGTGGTCTCGGTCGGGGGCAAGCAGCCGTCCTACTCCGATCGCGGGATCAACGGCCCCGTCGAGGATCTGCTGTTCCCGATCCACCACGGCATCCTCTACTACACCGGCATGGACGTGCTGCCGCCGTTCGTGGTGCACGACACGATCCGCCTCGACGCCGCGCGCTTCGACGACGTCGCGTACGACCTGCGGCGGCGGATGTCGAAGCTCGCCGAACTGGAGCCGATCCGGTACCGCCCGCAGGGCGGCGACGACTACGACCGGAGCCTGCGTTTGGTAGCTGGTCGCGAAGCACGGGGAGCGGCCGGCTTCGGGTTGCATGTGGCGTCGTAGCGGCGCGGGTGATCAGGGCAGTGGGGTCGCTCCGCGCTGGGTGAGCAGCATGCCCATCATCCCGGCCTCCTGGCCCTGCCCATGGATCATGGAACGCGCGATCTCTTTGACGGGCCCGGAGCCCAGGAGACCGTCGGCGGCCTCGGCCATCGCGATACCGCCCTGGTGGTGGCGAAACATCAGTTGAAGGAACAGTATCTCCGCGTTCCGGCCATGTGCCGCTGCCAGATTGTCCAGTTCCGCCGTGCTCGCCATCCCGGGCATCAGGGGTGCCGTCTGCGCGACCGTCGCGTGATGGCCATGCGCCGTCGCATCCGGGCCCTGCATCCACGCCATCGGGTGTACGGAGCTGGGCGGCGCGTCCGCCAGACGCAGCCAGCCGAGCATGGTGCCGATCTCCAGGCGCTGTGTGCGGTCGAGCTGTTCGGCCAGCCGGGCGACCGCCGGATCGACCGAGCGATCCAGCCGCTGCACCATCAGCAGCGCTTGCTGGTGGTGGGTGGTCATGTCCTGCACGAAGCCGATCTCGACATCGGTGAGCACCGATGCGGCGGAATGACTTTCCGGAAACACCAGCGGCCGCACAGCGGCGCCGAGCACGAGCAGCGCGAAGGCCGCCGAGACCAGGGCGGCGGTCTCCATCCAGCGCCGCATCGCTACGACCCGACGATCGACCGCTGGTCCGCCGGTGGCGAGTACACGTCGTCGTCCAGTCGCAGCACCATGAACCCGTTGTCCGAGCACGCGACGTACAGCTGTGATCCGCGCCATTCCGGTGGTGAGAAGCACCAGTCGGTGGACACATCGCCGAAGGCGAGGCGGCCGGTGCGCGGGGTGGTGGCGTCCAGAGGGTTGAACTGTCCCTCCAGCACGGCGCGCACCGCGGGCGGGGTGCTCATGAGCGGAACACCGATGAGCGAGGCGAGCGCGTGCGGCGAGTTCCACAGGCTCAGGTTCTGCCCGGTGCGGGCGGGCGGGTTGTAGTAGGCGATCTCGCGGATGGCGTAGGGGTCGCGGATGTCGAACACCCGGATGCCGGAGGAGATCCATCCGCAGGCCAAGGCGGTGGGGTTGTCCTGCCGGTCGGCGGCGCAGTAGTGCGATTCGTAGGCGAAGGCGGAACCACCCATCGACGAACCGATATTGCTGTCGATGTGCTGTGGCAGGTTGATCTCGAGCTTGATCTTGTTGGCCACCCTGGGCGCGGTCTCGTCGGAGACATCGATGAGTTTGACGCCGCCGGAACCGCCTTCGTCGACGGTGTAGAGGTAGGGCTTGCCGTCGTAGAAGACCGGGATGCTGTGCTGGGTCGCCCAGCCGTCCGTCCAGAACACCCGGCCCAGATGGTGCACCTGCGGGTCGGGGTCGCGGCGCTGCACCGCGCTGATGTCGAGGACGGTGAATCCGCCGAGCGCGGAGATGTACATCCGATCGCCGTCCGGGCTGATGCCGAATCCGTGCGCTTCGATGCCGGTCACGCCCTGCCACACCACATGCGGGTCGGCGGGGTCGCTCAGGTCCACCGCGCTGACGAAACCGGGCGCGATTCCCGAGGCCCAATAGGTGTTGCCGTCGGGGGAGAAGCCGCCCTCGTGCGTGGTGATCGGCAGCGGCATCGCCAGATTCGTCCCCGGACCGGGATTGAGCAGCCGCGGATGCACGCAATCGGAGATGTCGTAGACCGACAGGTAGCCCACACCCTCGCCGACCGGCACGCCGGTGCCGACCAGCAACTTGCGCTCGGTGTTGACCTTGAGGCTCTCCCAGGTGCCCGCGAGCATCGCGGGCTCGGTCAAAGTCGCCGTCGGACGCGGATTCACCGGGTCGGACACGTCGAGCACCTGGACGCCACGGCCCTCGCTGATCAGGTCGCCGGGAAAGAACGAGCCCAGATAGGCGCAATGCTCGAAGCTGGTGGAGGTGATGCCCGCGCCGCGGCCCGCGTAGCCGCCGACGTAGGAGATGTTGCACCGGTAGCCCTGCGTGCTGCGCCCGCTGTCGCGGTCGGCGGCGGTGACATCGCCTTGCAGTCCGCTCTCGGGGGCGGCGTCGGGTCCGCAGTCGGCGCGGGGAACCGAGGTGCGTCCGACGTCGAGGAACTCCTCGACTACGTTACGAACGTCCGATGGCGGATCGGCCAAGCGCTCACGGGCAGCAGCACGGCTGTAACCATGCCGATGGTGAGCAGAGCCAGCGGTTCGGCACGGCACAGTCTGGCCAACGGGCGCATCGTCGCGGCCCCCCAACTTCGTCGTCGAGATTGGCTACCCGCGGTGACTGGGACAGTCACCGCTGAACTGACTGAATGGTAGTGATTTCCGTCGGTCCGAGGGTGGGTTTCGCCGAATCGCAGCCGGATTCGCGAAGTTTTCCGCTCTGCGTGGTCAGCGCGGCTGGGTCGGTCCGGTGCCGAGTGTGGCCGAATGCGGGTGGGCCGACAGGAGTTCGTCGCAGGCGCCCAGGAAGATGCGTCGTAGTCCGGCTGCGCGTTCCGTCAACTCGGCCTGGGCGCGGACGTACTCCGCCCGCCCCGAGGGTGTCTCGATGCGAACCGGCCGGTAGCCGAAGCCGGACAGGTCGTACGGGCTGGCGCGCATGTCGAGTTCCCTTGCTGCGCAAGCCAACTCGAAACAATCCAGGAGCAGATCCGACGAGATCAGCGGGACCAGCTTGAAGCCCCACTTGTACAGATCCATATTCGCGTGCAGACAGCCCGGCTGTTCGCGACGCAGCTGGTCGGCCCGGGTGAGCGGCTCGGCGTTGCGGCCGACGGCGTCCGGGGTGAAGAAGCGGTAGGCGTCGAAATGCGTGCAGCGCAGCGACATCGAGTCGAGCACGGCGTCGGTGCCCGCGCGTCCCAGTCGCAGCGGCACCCTCTGGTGGCGGATGTCGTCGGTGCGATACACCATCGCCCATTCGTGCAGCCCGAAGCAGGACAGATGCGCGGGCCGGGACGCGGTGGCCCGCAGCAAGTCTGCGACGAACGCGACGGTATCGCGGCGTTTGTCCAGGTATGCGGGATCGGCGGTGCAGAAGCCCGCAGCGCCGGAATCGGTGACGACGTGGTGATACCCCCGCGCATCGCGGTATTCGGCGGCATCGGCCATCCCGATGCCGTATCCCGGATGCCAGCGCCGCAACTGGGCGGGTTTGTGCCCGTAGTAGGTGAACAAGAAGTCGATCACCGGGTGCGACGAACCTTGCGCCCGCCGCTCGAGGTAGGGCCCGACCAGATCGTCCAACCGGGCCCGGTGCGCGGCGGCGGACTCCCGCCACTGCGCACCGGACAACACCCGCATGGTCATCGCACCCCGCGCGGGCACGCTGCCCGAATCGTCATTCGCCCACCCGATGCGTTCCGTCTCGGACGGTGCCGACGAATTCCTCCACCAAGTCCTCCAAGGCGACGATGCCGGTGGTGTTGCCCCGGTCGTCGACCACGCGGCCGAGATGGCTGTTGGTGCGCCGCAGCCGCGCCAGCGCCTCGTAGAGCGTGGCGCCCATGCCCACCGTCGGCAGCGGGCGGATATCGGTGCGCGGGATCGGCGTCCCCGGACCGGCGCTCTCGTCGGCGACCTTGTCGAGCACGTCCTTGACGTGCAGGTAGCCGACCAGCGATCCGTCGTTCGCCCGCACCGGGAAGCGGGAGAAACCCGTCTCGGCGACTGCGGATTCGATGTCGCCGAGTGTGGTCCCGTTGCCGCGCAGCGGAATCGATCGGGTCGCGTCCAGCGGCACCATCACGTCGGCGACCACCCGGTCACTGGTGCCGAGCGCCTGCGTGAGGCGGCGATGCTCCTCCTCGTCGAGCAGCCCCTCCGAGCGGGACTCGCCGATCATCTCGGCCAGTTCCACCGTCGACACTGTGGCCTCCAGCTCGTCCTTCGGCTCGACCCGCAGCAGGCGCAGCGACAGGTTGGCGGCCAGGTTGTACAGCGCGATGAGCGGGCGGGCCAGCCGCAGCCACATCAGGTGCACCGGCACCAGCAGCAGCGCGCTGCGCTCCGGCCCGGCCAGCGCGATGTTCTTCGGGATCATCTCGCCGAACAGGATGTGCAGGATCACCACGATGGTCAGCGCCAGGGCGAACGCCACCGGGTGCAGCAGTTGCTGCGGCAGGCCGAGTAGGTCGAACGGGCCTTCCAGCAGGTGCGCGACGGCGGGCTCGCCGACGCGGCCGAGCAGGATCGAGCAGATGGTGATGCCCAGCTGCGCGGCGGCGAGCATCATCGAAAGGTTCTCGCCCGCTCGGATGACGGTGTTCGCGTTGCGCTTGCCCTGCGCGGCCAGCGCTTCCAGCCGGTCGCGGCGGGCGGAGATGAGCGCGAACTCGGCGGCGACGAAGAACGCGTTTCCTGCCAACAGCACGACGGTGAGCAGGACGCCGAAGAGGTCACCCATGGCTGTGCTCCTTGGTCGCGAGGGCGTCGGCGTCCACCGGGATCAACCGGACCCGGTCGATGCGCCGTCCGTCCATGCGCTCCACCCGGGCGATCCAGCCGCCGGAGCCGTGGCTCTCCGGCGCCGTCCACTGCTGCGAGCGAGGATTGGGCAGTACGACTTCGTCGCCGGGCACCGGGATGCGGCCGAGCCGGGTCAGCACGAGGCCGCCCAGCGTCTCGTACTCGCCCTCCGGCGCGTCGTATCCGGTCGCCCGGGAGACCTCGTCGATGCGCAGCAGGCCCGAGCAGTCCCAGCCGTCGAAGACGCGCCGTACGTCGCGCTCCTCCTCGTCGTGCTCGTCACGGACGTCGCCGAGGATCTCCTCGATGATGTCCTCCATGGTGACCAGGCCCGCGGTGCCGCCGTACTCGTCCACGACGAGGGCGACCTGCATGCCGTCGGCGCGGACCCGTTCGAGCACCTCGTCGCCGTCCAAGCTGGCGGGCACGATCGGCACCGGCTGGGCGAGCCGGTACAGGGGGGTCGTCCGGCGCGCGTGCGCTGGGCGGGTGAAGGCCTGCTTGACGTGCACGAAGCCGAGGGTGTTGTCGAGATCGCCGTCGATCACCGGGAAGCGGGAGTAACCGGTGCGGCCCGCCGCGTCGATCAGATCGGCGATGGTGTCGTCCTTGTCGAGTGACTCGATCTTCACCCGCGGAGTCATCAGCTCCTCGGCGCTGCGCTCGCCGAACTGCAGCGAGCGGTCCATCACCTGGGCGGTGGGCTGGTCGAGCGCGCCGCGCAGCGCGGACGTGCGCACCAGGGAGCCGAGTTCCTGCGGCGAACGGGCCGAGCGCAACTCCTCGGCGGGCTCGACGCCGAGCCTGCGGACCACCCAGTTGGCGGTGCCGTTGAGGAAATGGATCATCCACTTGAACACCACCGAGAAGCCGATCATCGGTCCGGCCGTGACGCGGGCGGTGGCCAGTGGCTTGGCGATGGCGATGTTCTTGGGCACCAGCTCGCCGTAGATCATCGACAGCGAGGTGGCCAGGATCAGCGCGAGCGTGAGCGCGACGCCACTCGCGGCGGCTTCGCTCAGCCCGATGCCGGCGAACACCGGATGCAGCAGCCGGGCCAGTACCGGCTCGGCGATGTAACCGGTGATCAGCGTGGTGATGGTGATGCCGAGCTGGGCGCCGGACAGCTGGAACGACAGCGTGCGATGCGCCTTGCGGACCATGCGGGCGCGGACGTCACCGGTGCGGGCGTGCGCCTCGACGGTGCTGCGCTCCAGCGCGGTAAGGGAGAATTCCGCGGCGACGAACAGGGCCGTGCCTGCGGTGAGTGCGATGAATCCGATCAGGCTGAGCGCGGTGAGCGCGACGGACATGGTCAGCACCACCCGAACGGTGCTGCGTGACGGCCTGTGCGGAATGGGACTACTGCGGGGAGAGGGACGCCGGGTTGGTCACCCGGCTCGGTAGAGGAGCCCTCCTGTGCGGCGCCCTCGGACGCGGGTGACAACTGGATCCTTTCGCAAACGAGTCGTGGTGCCGGTGCCCGGCAACCACCATGCTACCGGCCCACGTGCCGAGTGGCGTGGGCCGGTGCCGGTGCGATGCGTGTGTCGGCGCTCACCAACCGCTGGGCAGCGGGCGGCCTTCGGCGAATCCGGCCGCGGACTGCACGCCGAGCACGGCCTTGTCGTGGAATTCGGCGAGCGTCCGTGCTCCCGCGTAGGTGCACGCGCTGCGCACACCGGAGCAGATGTGGTCGATGAGGTCCTCGACGCCGGGACGCTCGGGGTCCAGCCGCATCCGCGAGCTGGAGATGCCCTCTTCGAACAGTCCCTTGCGCGCTCGGTCGAATTCGCTGTCGGAGGCGGTGCGGGCGGCGACGGCCCGCTTGGAGGCCATGCCGAAGCTCTCCTTGTACGCGTTGCCGTCGCGATCGACCCGCAGGTCGCCGGGGGACTCGTAGGTACCGGCGAACCAGGAGCCGATCATCACGTTGGACGCGCCCGCGGCCAGCGCGAGCGCCACGTCGCGGGGATGGCGCACGCCGCCGTCGGCCCAGATGTGCACGCCGAGTTCCGCGGCGGCGGTAGCGCATTCGGCCACCGCGGAGAACTGTGGGCGGCCGACGCCGGTCATCATCCGGGTGGTGCACATGGCGCCGGGGCCGACACCGACCTTGACGATGTCGGCGCCCGCCGCCGCGAGATCCCTGGTGCCCTCCGCGGAGACGACGTTGCCCGCGACCAGCGGGACTCCGAGCCCGAGATCGCGCACGGCGGTGAGCGTTTCGAGCATCTTGGCCTGGTGTCCGTGCGCGGTGTCGATGACCAGCAAGTCGGCGCCCGAATCCACGAGGGACTTGGCCTTGGCGGCCACGTCGCCGTTGATGCCGACCGCGGCCGCGACGCGCAGCTTGCCGGCGGCGTCGACGGCGGGCTGGTAGATGCCCGCGCGCAGGGCGCCGGTGCGGGTGAGCACACCGGCCAAGGTGCCGTCCTCGGCGGTGAGCACGGCGAAGTCGGCGTGCTCGGCGTGCAGCAGATCGAACAGGTCACGCGGGGTGGTGGTCGCGGGGGCCCGCACGAAATCGGTGACCGCGACCTCGCGGAGCCGGGCGAAGCGGTCGACGTCGGCGCAGGCGGCCTCGGTCACCACACCGACCGGGCGTCCGTCGTCCACCACCACCACCGCGCCGTGCGCGCGCTTGTGCATCAGGGCGACCGCCTCGGAGACCGAACGGTCGGGGGCGAGGGTGACCGGAGTGTCGGCGGTGAGCGAGCGGCTCTTGACGAAGGCGATGGTGTCGGCGGCCGCGGTGATCGGCAGGTCTTGGGGGAGAACGACGATGCCGCCGCGGCGGGCCACCGTCTCGGCCATTCTGCGCCCGGCCACGGCGGTCATGTTCGCCACGACGATGGGGATGGTGGTGCCCGACCCGTCGGTCGTCGACAGATCGACGTCGAAGCGCGACGCGACGTCCGTCCGATTCGGGACGAGGAAGATGTCGTCGTAGGTCAGGTCGTACGGCGGCTGATGACCGGGGAGAAAGCGCACTCGACCGATGATATCCGTGCGCCGACCGGTGTGCGCTGTTCTGCTTCTTCGCCCGTGGGCTCAGGCGGTGGCTTGCGAGCGGGAAAGCATGATCGTCGCGGCGGCCATGACGAGCACCGCACCTCCGGTGATGACCAGTCCCGCGGTGTCCGTCCGCAACCGCTCGTCCAGCACGGCGATGCCGATGAACGCGGCGGCCAGTGGCTCTACGACCGTGACGGCGGGCAAGGAGGCGGTCAGCGGTCCCGCGTGATAGGCGCGCTGCTGCAGGTAGACGCCGGTGACACCGGCCCCGATGAGTGCCCAGGTCTGCCAGCCGCTGAGCACATCCCCGAGACCGTGGTCGAACAGGTCGGTGACGTAGTCGGTGAGCGCGGCGGCGAGTCCGTAGAGGGCGCCGCTCGCGGCGCCGATCAGCAGTGCGCGCCACGCCGGGTCGCGCGCGGCGATGCCACCGGCGGTAGCGGCGGCGATCAGGCCGAGCAGGATGCCCAGGGGCACGAGCCATCCCGCAGCGGTGCATCGGTATTGCCCTCGGTGGGATTGCCGACGAGCAGGAAGCAGGCCAGCGCGGCGGTGAGTGCGAGCGCGGTCGCCCAGGTGCGCGGCGCCACGCGGCGGTCGTTGAGCCGGGCGGACATCGGTAGCGCGAACACCAGCGCGCTCACCAGGAGCGGCTGCACCAGCAGCACCGCGCCCAAGGTGAGCGCGACGACCTGCATGGCGTATCCGCCCGCGTCGCCGACGACGCCCGCCCACCAGCGCGGGGTGCGGATCAGCGAGCGGATCAGCGACGCGCCCTCCGGCACCGCGGCCGCCGCGTGTTGTTGCGCGACCGCGGCGATCGCGAACAGCAGCGCGGCGAGCAGGGCGCAGAGGACGGCGGCTGCCGCGTGAGTCGACACGTTCTAGTTTGCTCCGCGATTGCCCCACTTCGGTGACTGCTGCGCGCGTACGGCGCGTCGCCGTGTCCGGCCCGGCGTGTCGCCGGAGGCGGACCCTGCGGCGCGTCCGGAGAATCCGCCCGCCGCGCCGGAACGGCGGGTGGACGCACCCTCGCCCGAACCCGCACTGTGCCCGGCGGAGTTGCCGGTGGCGGGCTTCCCGGCGACTTTCGCCTGGCCGCGACGACGCCCCGGCGCGGTGACCGATTCGCCACCACGGCTCGGCACCGAGCCCGACCGGGACTGCTTCGCCGCACCGGCGCCGCGGCCACCGGCCTGAGCCGTCTCCGCACGCCGGTTCGCTTGACGCCGTGCGGGTTTCGTCGCCGGGGTGGTCGCGGGCGCGGCGGAAGCCTGGACCACCGGAGTTCCGGGCGGGCGGCGGGCGCCGGTGATCTCGACCAGTGTGCGGTCGCCGGGACGGACCGCGACTCCGTCCACCTCGACACCCGCCTTACGGGCCATCGACTCGACGTCGCGGCGCTCTTCGTCCATCACCAGCGTGACGACCACGCCGTCCTCACCCGCGCGGGCGGTGCGCCCGGCCCGGTGCAGATAGGCCTTCGGCTCCGGCGGCGGATCGACGTGCACGACGAGGGAGATCCCGTCGACGTGGATGCCGCGCGCGGCGACGTCGGTCGTGACCAGCACCGGCACCGAGCCGTCGGCGAACGCGGCGAGGGTTCGGGTGCGGTTGTTCTGCGCCTTGCCGCCGTGCAGCGCGCCCGCGGCGATGCCCGCCCCGCGCAGCTGTTTGGCGAGCCGGTCGGCGCCGTGCTTGGTACGGACGAACATGATGGTCAGCCCGTCGCGGGCGGCGATCTCGGTGGCGACCGCCCGCTTGGTCACCTTGTCGCCGACGTAGAGCAGGTGATGCGACATCGTGGTGACCGAGGCCGACGGCGGCGCGGTGGAATGCGTGACGGGGGAGCGCAGGTAACGCTTGACCAACTTGTCGACCTCGCCGTCCAGCGTGGCCGAGAACAGCAGGCGCTGACCGTCGCGCGGCGTGCGGTCGAGCAACTTGGTCACCTGCGGCAGGAATCCCATGTCGGCCATGTGGTCGGCCTCGTCGAGCGCGGTGATGGTCACGTCGGACAGATCGGCGGATCCCTGGGTGAGAAGGTCGGCGAGCCGTCCGGGCGTGGCGATGAGCAGGTCGACGCCGCGGGCGAGCCGGTCGGCTTGGCGTTTGATCGGAGCGCCGCCGACCACCGAGGCCACGCGAAGGCCGAGCGAAAGCGCCGGTTCGTCCAGCGCCCGCTCGATCTGGGCGGCCAGCTCGCGGGTCGGCACGAGAACCAGCCCGCGCGGGCGGCCCGGCTTGGCCGCCGCGCCCGCCAGCCGCGTGAGCATCGGCAGGCCGAAGGCCAAGGTCTTCCCGGAACCGGTCGGCCCGCGGCCGAGCACGTCCTTGCCTGCCAGAACGTCGGGGGTCGTGGCGGCCTGGATCGGGAACGGCGTCTCGATGCCGTCGCGTCGCAGTGCCTGGACGAGCACGGCGGGCAGGCCCAGACCCGCGAAGGTCACGGGGGGCGCCGCGGCGACGGTGGTCGAGGGGGTCACGAGGAGGGTGTGCCTTTCGTCGCACGGCGCGTTCCACGCGGAACGCGCTGTTCGGTGGGATGGAGAGCGGCGCGCGATGCGGTTCACCGCGCGGTGGCGCGGGCGATGACGCGCGCCGGGTGGAGCGAGAGGATGCGGCCGACCGGAGGCGGGCCGAAGGTCCAGGATACGTGCCAGGGAGTCAGCCGTGGAACAGCCGACTCAGTTCCACCAGCCAGGGTACGGCCACGGCCTGCGTCGGCACCACCAGGATGGCTGCCGAGCCGAGGTAGGCGGCCGTCGCGATGCGGAGGTCCCCGATCCGGCCGCTCAGCCGTTGGATGCGGATGAGCGTGGTGGGACCGCCCGCGGCGAGCGCGCCTTGCGGCGCGGTGGACTTCGCGCAGGCGACGAGGGCGCGGGCCAGCGGCTTCGGTCCGGTGACCTTGACCGCCGAGTCGTCCGCGAGTAACTCGATGAGCAGTTTCACCGAGCCGAGCGCGGCCTTGCTGCGCACCACCCGGGGGAACGCCTCGTGCACGGCCGTGAACGCCTCCAGCACGAGATCGTGCCTGGCCCGCAGGTGCGAACGCTCGTGGCTGACGATGGCGGTGACCTCGGCGTCGGCGAGATTGGTCAGGGTGCCTTCGCTGAGCACGACGCGCTGGCGCAGGCCGGGCAGGCAGTAGGCGATGGGCTCGGTGGCGGCCAGCACCCGGATGTCGGCCGCGCGCCGGTGCGGACCGCTCTGGTCCAGCAGGTCGACGAGCATGCGGTGGCGCGACCGCCGCCTGCGGGTGTGCACGCCCACCCGGATGATCGCGTAGATCAACCGGGCGCCGATCAGTAGGGTGAGCGCGAAGACCAACACGTACGCCAGCCACAGCGGCAGGCCGAGCGCGTCGATCTCCCTGGTCGGCGCGGTGGTCGGGCGGCCGTCGGGGCCGGGCACGAGCAGCTCGGCGGCGATGGCCAACCCGGAGCCGAACGCGCTGAGCACGGCGGCGAGCGCGATGGCCTGCCAGAGCACCAGCGCTGCTCGGGGCGTCCGGTAGGTCCAGGTCGCCCGGCTGAGCAAGGCCGGGGCAGGCCCCGCGAGAAGCAATGCCAGTCCGGCGAATACCGGCGCGGTTGCGTTCATCGACTCAGCTCACTGCGTTGTGGGGCCAGGGCGCCCGAGGAGTCTACTGCGGCGGGGGCGCCGAGTCCTCGGTTGCTTCGAGCTTAGCGAGTGCTTCGCGCAGAGCGGCAGCCTCGTCCTTGCCGACCTGTTCCACGAAGTGCACCAGGGCCGCGGCACGGCTGCCCGCCGCGTCGGCCTGTTGCAGGGCGTCGACCATCAGGCTGGCCACGAGTTCGTCGCGGGTGTGCACCGGCGCGTAGCGGTGCGCGCGGTCGTCGCGCCGCTGGACCACGAGGTTCTTCTTCGCGAGGCGTTGCAGCACGGTCATCACCGTGGTGTACGCGAGCTCACGGCGTGCGGCGAGCGCCTCGTGCACCTGCCGGACCGTTTGTGGTTCGTCGGCCGACCACAACTGGTCCATGACCGCTTTCTCGAGTTCACCAAGACCTGCCATTCCCTAATTTTAGGTACTCAACGACGAGGATGCGTACTACAGGGTGTCGTAACTATGGAATAGCTGGTGTGTCATTTCTCATACGGCGCGGTCTCGGGCGTTGTGGCAGCGGGTCCGCCCACCTTTCCGCGCACGTGCCTGGCGCCGATCGGCACGATCATCGGGCGGCCCGACACCGGGTCCTCCAGCACCCTGGCATCCAGGTCGAACACTTCGCGCAGCAGCTCGACCGACACCACCTCGCCGGGGGCGCCCGCGGCGACGACGCGTCCGTCGCGCATGACGATCAGCTGGTCGCTGTAGCGGATCGCGAGATTGAGATCGTGCAGCACCATCACGACGGTGCGGCCGAGATCGGCGTGCAACCGGTCCACCAGGTCGAGCACCTCGATGGAGTGCGCCAGGTCCAGATAGGTGGTCGGCTCGTCGAGCAGCAGGATGTCGGTGCCCTGGGCCAGCACCATCGAGATCCAGGCGCGCTGGCGCTGGCCGCCGGACAGCTCATCGAGCGGGCGGCAGGCGAGGTCGGCGCTCCCGGTTTGTTCCAGCGCGGTCGTCACCTCGGATTCGTCGGTTCCCGACCACTGCCGGAACCAGGACTGGTGCGGGTGGCGTCCACGGGCGACCAGATCGGCGACGGTGAGCCCTTCCGGGGCGACCGGCGACTGCGGCAGCATGCCGACGATGCGGGCGACGTCCTTGGTCTTCATCGTCGAAATAGCCTTGCCGTCCAACAACACTCGGCCTTCTCGCGGGCGCAGCAGGCGGCCGAGCGAACGCAGCAGGGTGGACTTCCCGCAACCGTTCGGCCCGATGACGGTCGTGACGACGCCGGGAGTGACGGTCAAGCTCAGCCCGTCGACGATCACCCGGTCGCCGTAGCCGAGAGTGACCGCCTCGGCGCCGAGCCGGTGTGCAGGAGCGCTCGCCCGCTCCGTGGCGTCAGAGGTGGTGATGTCCGCGATCGTCATGACAGCGTCGCCTTCCGGTTCATACGCACGAGCAGGTACAGCAGGAACGGCCCGCCGAATGCCGCGGTCACGACGCCGAGGGGTAGGTCGACCGGAAACGCCGTGCGGGACGCGACATCCGCGCCGACCACCAGGATGGCGCCGGTCACCGCGGCGCCGACCAGCGGCTCGCCCGGTGTGCGCAGCAGGCGTCGTGCGATCTGCGGCGCGGCGAGGGCGACGAAACCGACCGGCCCGACAGCGGCGGTGGCCACCGAGGCGGTCACCACCGCCGCTCCGATCAAGACGGCATGCTGGGTCTGGATGCGCACCCCGAGCGCACGCGTGGTGTCGGAGCCCAGACGCAGCGCGGCGAGCGTGCGGGCGGAGGCGAGCGCGACGAGCGCGGCGATTCCCGCGGCGATCGCCGCGGGACCCAGGCGCGCGTTGTCGGCCGCGTTGAGAGATCCGTTCAGCCACAACTGCACGCGCTGGGCATCCGCCAGGCTGGCGCGGGTGAGCAGCCAGCTGATCCCCGCGGTCAGCAGGGCGTTCACGCCCACGCCGATCAGCACCAGTCGCAGCCCGGTGGCGCCGTACGCGCCGGTGGCGTTGCGTCCCCAGGCGAGCAGGTAGATGGCGACGGCGGTGAGCAGCCCGCCCACCAGGGCCGCCACCGGCGCGCCGACCGAAGCGGCCAGGCCGGTGCTCGCGCCCCCGGTGCCGACCAGCACCGCGACCGCCCCCAGGCTCGCGCCCGAGGTGATGCCGAGCATGTCCGGCGCGGCCAGCGGGTTGTGCAGGATGGACTGGGTGACGGCGCCCGCCAGCCCGAGCGCGAGGCCGACCACGAGCGCGGTGAGCGCGCGCGGCAGCCGGGACTCCAGCACGATGAACCGCTGAGCCCTGGTGCCGCCGCCGGTCAGGACGTCCAGCACGCGCCCGAGCGGTAGATGGGACTCGCCCACCGCGACGTCCAGGCACAACAGTGCGAGCGCCAGCGCGATCAGGACCGCGACGATCAGGATCATCCGCGGTCGCAGCACCGTCGACACCGGCCCGACGCGCAGCGCGGGGCGGGCACTCGGGGTTCGTAGCGAGATTGTCACGGGTTCACCAGCTTTCGTCTGCGCACGAACGCGAGGAAAAACGGCACGCCGAGCAGGGCCACCACTACGCCGACCTCCAGTTCGCCGGGGCGAGCCACCACCCGGCCCGCCACATCGGCGATCAGCAGTAGCAACGCGCCGAGCAGCCCGGCATAGGGAATCAGCCAGCGATGGTCGGGCCCGGTGATCGTCCGCGCCAGATGCGGGACGACCAGGCCGAGGAAGGCGATCGGCCCGACCGCCGCCGTCGCCGCGCCCGCCAGCAGCACGACGGCCGCCAGGCCGAGCGCGCGGCTGCGGCCGACACGCACGCCGAGTCCACGCGCGACGTCGTCGCCGAGGCCGATCAGATTCAGTCCGGGCGCCGCCAGCACCGCCAGCAACATGCCCACGGCCAGGAACGGCAGTACCTGCCAGAACACCGCGGCGTCGCGGCCGGCGACGGCGCCGATCACCCAGAACCGGTAGGTGTCCAGCGCGGCGGCGTCGAACAGCACGACGGCGTTGGTCATGGCCTGCAGGAACGCGGTGACCGCCGCACCCGCGAGCACGAGGGTCAGCGGGCTCGCCTTGCCGCCGCCCACGGAAGAGGTCGCGAACACCGCCACCCCCGCGATCAGCGCACCGGCCATCGCGAACCAGATGTATTGCTCCGGCGCGGCGAAGGCGAACAGGTACACGCTCAACGCGGCGAGGAACGCCGCACCCGCGTTCAGTCCGAGCAACCCGGCGTCGGCCAGCGGATTGCGGGTGTAGCCCTGGACGAGCGCGCCCGCGATCCCCAACGCCGCCCCGCAGACCAGTGCCAACGCGGTGCGCGGCAGCCGCAGCCCCCGCACGATCTCTTCCTCGGTGGAACCGGCTGCGCAGGTGAAGGGTCCGCCGGGGCAGGTGAGCGCATGATCCACGGCGTCGTAGACGGTCCCCGGCGCGAGCGAGCGGGCGCCCACCGCCACGCCGGCCAGCACGGCGAGCAGCAGCAGGACGGTCGAGACGAGAAGTCCGGAAAGACGTCGCCGCCTCACGGTGGCAAGAGAAGTCACGGCGACGAGCTGCTCCTGAAATCAGCGATACGGTTGCTAAGTCTGGTAAGCCTAACCTATCTTCGCTGCGGGCGGGCATGGCCGAATGTCCGCCGCGCCGCGCGACGGAGCCGATCCCTGAGGAGGTTCGATGACCGAGCTCATCACCACGCCACATCGCTCGACGACGGCGTTCGGACGCGCCTGTGCCCGGCTGCGCGCGCTGCAACCGGAGCACCCGCGGGTCTATGCCGTCGCCGCGATCGCCGAGCAGGGCAAACGACGCTGGTGGCAGCTGGCGGACGGAGTGCGCGAAGGGCGCGTCGAACTCATGTACCGGCGGCATGCCGCGGAGATGATCAGTGCGGGCATCGCCGCGGAAGTGGTTGCCACGGCGCTGATCCACGCGATAGCCGGACGGGTGGTCGCGCTGCTCGTCGCGGAAGGGCGCGCCTGGGATCCCGGCTTGGAGAACCTCTGGATCCACACCGACAACGACGGCGGAATCGACTGGGCGGGCTTGTCGGACACCACGATTCGCGTGATCGACGGTGATCCGCTGGCGGGCGGACCCGGTGTGGTCGCCTTGCCATGCCCGGAGGCGATGTACGTCTGGCTCGCGCATCGCTGCGAGCCCGCGCTGACCGTCGTCCAGCGGAACCTGACTCGCTGCTCCGGTCTGAGCGCCGGGCGGTTCTGGTCCCTCGTCGGTGAATCCGTCGCGGGCGCTTCGACTTACGTGCCCGATCTGGCGCGGACCGATTCCGTCGCCGGCGCGCGTCGTGGCCAAGCCTTGTTGGCGGCGATGGCCGAGCGCGGGCTGCCCGTGCGGCGGTCGAGCTCTTGCTTAGTTAGGTAAGCCTGACCTATACTTAGGTCCGGCGTACGGATCGCGCGAGAGTCCCGAGGGCTGCGGCGACCCCCGATCCCGTGCCGCGGCGGGCTCCACTTCCGGTGGGGCCCGCCGCTCTGTGCCGACCGTCCCCAGCTGGGCACCGCCCTGGCCTGCGGATGAGGCCGCGGCGTTGCGCGCCGGGTGCTGTGCGACAGTGAATACATGACACAGCAGGAGACTCGCCAGGTCGGCTCGCTGGCGGACGTCACGCCCGAGCAGATGAACGCCTACAGCGAAGGCACCTTCGCCGACCTGATCGGCCTGCGCTACACCGAGCTGAGCCCCGACCGCGTGCGCGGCGAGTGGGTCGTGAAACCGCATCTCTACCAGCCCGCGGGCATCCAAAACGGCGGCGTGTACTGCACCGTCGTCGAGACGCTCGCCAGCGTCGCCGGCGGCGTCTGGTTCGGTGACCAGGGCACGGTCGTCGGCGTGAACAACAACACCGATTTCCTGCGGGCGGTGCGCGAGGGCACCCTGACGGGCGAGGCGACGCCGCTGCATCGGGGCAGGCTGCAGCAGCTGTGGCAGGTCGTCATCACCGATGAGCAGGGCCGCACCGTGGCGCGCGGTCAGGTGCGACTGCAGAATCTGCCGCATCGGTCCTGACCGCTCGACCGGCGACGGCGGAACGGGCGTGCCAGAATGTGCGTCACCCGTCACTGTGAACCGGTGAGGAGCCCGGATGCGACTGTCACCGCACGAGCAGGAGCGCCTGCTGCTCAGCTACGCCGCCGAGCTGGCCCGGCGCAGGCAGGCGCGCGGACTCAAGCTGAACCATCCCGAGGCGGTCGCGCTGATCACCGACCATGTGCTGGAAGGCGCGCGGGACGGGCGCACCGTCGCGGACCTGATGTCCTCGGGACGGACGGTCCTCACCCGCGACGACGTGATGGAAGGTGTGCCGGAGATGATCCCCGACGTCCAGGTCGAGGCGACCTTCCCGGACGGCACCAAGCTCGTCACCGTGCACCACCCGATCGGATAGGCGGGCGTATGCGGTTTGCGAGCGCCCCCGAGCCGGACCGAGGCCCGGCGTGATCCCCGGCGAATACCTTTGCGCCGAGGGCGTCATCGAACTGAACGTGGGCGCGCGGCGCCTCGAACTCGACGTGGTCAACACCGGCGACCGGCCGGTGCAGGTCGGCAGCCATGTGCATTTCCCGCAGGCGAACGCGGCGCTGGAGTTCGACCGCGCGGCCGCGCACGGCCACCGCCTCGACATCCCGGCCGGGACCGCGGTGCGCTTCGAGCCCGGTCTCGGGCAACGGGTACTGCTGGTGCCGCTGGGCGGCGCCCGCGAGGTGCACGGAATCAGCCCGACCCCACCGGGCCGTCTCGATGGCTAGTGCGTGTGCGGACCCGGAACGGGGCTGCGCGGTGTACGCGGGCTCAGGAGGTAGGACGCGATGAGTGAGCTGAGCCGGGCGCGGTACGCCGAACTGTTCGGACCGACGACGGGCGACCGGATTCGTCTGGCGGACACCGATCTGCTGATCGAGATCACCGAGGACCGCAGCGGGGGACCGGGGCGCGCGGGCGACGAAGCCGTGTTCGGCGGCGGCAAGGTCCTGCGCGAATCCATGGGCCAGTCCCGAGCGACGCGCGCCGAGGGCGCTCCCGACACCGTGATCACGGGCGTGGTGATCATCGATCATTGGGGAATCATCAAGGCGGACGTCGGTATTCGCGACGGACGGATCAGCGCGATCGGCAAGGCGGGCAACCCCGACACCATGACCGGGGTGCACCCGGACCTGGTCGTCGGGCCGTCCACCGAGGTGATCTCCGGCAACGGCCGCATCCTCACCGCGGGCGGGATCGACTGTCACGTGCATTTCATCTGCCCGCAGCTGTTGGAGGAGGCGCTCGGCGGCGGTATCACCACCCTCATCGGCGGGGGCACCGGCCCGGCCGAGGGCAGCAAGGCGACCACCGTGACGCCCGGCGCGTGGCATCTGGCGCGCATGCTGGAGGCCACCGACGGCTGGCCGGTGAACATCGTGCTGCTCGGCAAGGGTAACACCGTCAGCGCCGAGGCCCTGTGGGAGCAATTGCGCGCGGGCGCATCCGGTTTCAAGCTGCACGAGGACTGGGGCTCCACGCCCGCCGCGATCGATGCCTGCCTCACCGTGGCCGAGGCGGCCGGGGTGCAGGTGGCGCTGCACTCGGACACGTTGAACGAGGCGGGTTTCGTCGAGGACACCCTCGCGGCGATCGCGGGCCGCGGCATCCACGCCTACCACACCGAGGGCGCGGGCGGCGGACACGCGCCCGACATCATCACCGTCGCCGCCCATCCCAACGTGCTGCCCAGCTCCACCAACCCGACTCGCCCGCACACGATCAACACCCTCGACGAGCACTTGGACATGCTCATGGTGTGCCACCACCTGAGCGCGTCGATCCCGGAGGATCTGGCCTTCGCCGAAAGCCGCATCCGCCCCTCCACCATCGCGGCCGAGGACCTGCTGCACGACCTCGGCGCCATCTCGATGATCGGCAGCGATTCGCAGGCCATGGGCCGCATCGGGGAGGTGGTGCTGCGCACCTGGCAGACCGCGCACGTGATGAAGCGCCGCCGCGGCGCGCTGCCGGGCGACGGCGCCGCCGACAACGCCCGGGTCCAGCGCTACGTCGCGAAATACACCATCTGCCCGGCCGTCGCGCATGGCCTGGACCACGAGATCGGGTCGGTCGAAGTGGGCAAGCTCGCCGATCTGGTGCTGTGGGAGCCCGCGTTCTTCGGTGTCCGCCCGCATGCCGTCCTCAAGGGCGGCGCGATCGCCTGGGCCGCGATGGGCGACGCCAACGCCTCCATCCCCACGCCGCAGCCGGTGCTGCCGCGCCCCATGTTCGGCGCCGCACCGGCGGCCGCCGCCGCGACCTCACTGCATTTCGTCTCCGAGCAGGCGATCGAGGACGGCCTCGCCGACCGGTTGCGGGTCCGGCGCAGACTGGTTCCGGTCCGCGACGTCCGTGGCGTGCGGAAGACCGATCTGCCGAACAACGACGCCATGCCGCGCATCGAAGTCGAGCCGGACACTTTCACCGTCCGCATCGACGGCGAGGTCTGGCGCGAACAACCCGCCACCGAATTGCCCATGGCCCAGCGCTATTTCCTGTTCTGACCGGCGCGGGTACGGGTCGGCGGGTTCGACCGATGGGTCAGTCCTCGCCGGGCTTGCCGAACTCCTCGATCAGCACGGGATACTGCTCCCCACCGTGTCCCGCGGCGATCGAGCGGTCGGCCATCGCCTTGATCAACTTCGGCAGTTCGGCGTTGATGCCGACCGCTTCGCTCTCCTCGATCAGATGCGCCATCGCCCGCGCGTCGGTTTCCAGGGCCGATACTTCGGCAGGGAAGGAGTTGGCGTCGATCAGCTCGGCATAGGCCCAGGGCCTGCTGGAACGGAACGCGGCGCGAACGGTTACCGCGAGTACGACGAGAGTGCCGTGCTGCGGGTGACGCAGAGCCGGCACTTGCTCGCCGCAGGCCTGTCCCCGGGCGTATAGTCCGCTGGATCTGGAGCAAGGGAGGGACGCATGCCTCGACCGGGCGAGCGTAAGGCGGCGCGTCGGGTGCTGACGGGTGTTGTCGGCGCGGGGACGTTTCTGGCTGCGATGTTCGTGACCTCCGCGGCCGCGCCGCTGCCGTCCGACGGCGGTGTCACGGTCGCCTTGAACGACTACTGCCAGGATCCCGGTGCGGTGGGCCGCCTCGCCGACGGCCGGACCGTCTACTGCACGCAGGTACAGAACACTGACGCGTCCGTGTGGTCCTTCAGCCGGAATCCGATCCCGCGCGACCCCAATACGCGCGGCTACACGTGCGACGGCGATGCCTGCCACTGGCCCGACGGCACCGCCGTCCCCAACTATCAGCGATGCGGTGTTCTCTGCGGCGAGCCGCCCACCAATGGCGACGTGCAGAGCGGACTCTACGACTGCCTCCGAAGCGGAGCCGATTTCGAGGAGTGCGAACGCCGGATCCGATGAGGGGCGTAGGAACGGGTCCGAGAACTAGGTGCAATGCCGCTCACATAAGGGTTTGACCTGGTCGTCAAATTTGCGAACCGGTCGGTGGGTGAGGCGGAGTCGGTTGTGTCGCTTCAGTT
>NZ_JBSGEZ010000058.1:0-48828 GCF_053603155.1 Nocardia sp. NPDC004260
AGATGTTCGGGCGAGCGAAACCCGACCTACTCCGCAAACGAATCCTGTTGAGCGACTGAACAACCTGACCGAATCACGCAATTTGTGCCAGATCCAGTTTTCACGTTCCGCCGACATGGGGGCTGCTGTCCCGACCACGAACCGCTGCCGGGTATAGATGTCGGGACCTCAGGAAGCGCCGTCATCAGCGATCCAACAGCTTGCGCGTTTCCGTGCGTCGCATGCGCGTCTCAGGTCGAACGAGCACAGGTGCGCTCATAACGTTGAAACAGTCTACTGATACCGAACACGAAAGGACGACCCCAGACGTCTTATGGTACCAAGGTCGACGATAACTCGTAGATGAGGCTGATTGCGACGCCACGGCGTACAACGGGGTGCAGCCAATTGAGCAACGACGCTCGAGGGGACCGCAATCGAACCGACCGATAGTTGTTCATACGCCACCTACCTCGAGTCGACGTGATTTTCGAAAAACCCGCACGCCGAGTCGACAGCAAACAGGTGCGCACCTGCCCGCACAACGCTTATAGAGCCGTCCGGCTGTCAGAGATTCCCTCTCGTCGCCGGTCGACCGGAAAACCGGACACATCCGATGACTGCTCTCTTACCTCTTGCCTACGGATACCTGCGCGATGATTTGCTCCGCGCCCCGAATTCGAGCGAAAACACACTGAGGGCCGCCGCCAGGTCTCTCGGATACGAGCTGGCCACCATATTCCACGAGCCGGCACCACAGAGCGCGGCACTGCCCCCGGTGTTCGTCGATCTGGTCAAGGAATGCCGACGAGCCGAAGCGCGCATGGTACTGACGCTGCGCGGACACCTATCGGGCATGTCGGTGTGCCGAATAGTCCTTCTCTCGATCCTCGACCTCCGGGGCGACGTCGAAGTACAAGAACTCGAGCCCTGAAGCCATCCGTCGGAGAAGGTGACGTCATCAAGGCACAACAGGGCCAGATAGCATGCTGACCAAGCCTGGTAGGCGTCCTAATGTAGCGGAGTCCTGGGGAACGGCAGGGATGATATGCAGATGGACCTGCGGGCGCTCTACGTGCACCACTTCGCCGCCATTGCGGGCGCGGATCTGCTGGCGGGTCCGGTCCTTGCCACACAAATGGGGTTCAAGCCGGTGCTCGCCTGGTGGCGGTCGACGCGCTTGCGTACAGTCCGTGGTTCGCTTATTGGGTGCGCGCTTCCTGAGGAGTGAGTCCATACCGTGCTTTGAAGGCGGCTCCGAAGGCACTGAGTGAGCGGAAACCGCTGGCATAGGCGATCTGAGCTATGGTGCGGTCGACAGGTGCCCGGCGGAGAAGATGGCGTGCACGGTCGAGCCGCTCGATACGGATCAGCTCGCTCGGCGTCACACCCGTGCCTTGCAGCGCCAGTTGGACCTGTCGCAGTGACCAGCCCAAGTTGCGCGCGATCACGGTCGGCGTGAGTTCGGGTTCCGCGGCGTGCCTGCGGACGTAGTCACGGACTGCGGCCTCGACTACTCCCAAGGTGGTCGGCGAATCCTCTCGGGGACGCAGACAAAGCCCGACCAGATCGACGATTACGTCGCATGCCGTCGCGAAGCCGAGCCCATCCACCGCCGCGCGTTGCTTGCCGAGTTCGCCGATCATGCCCGCGACCACCGATCCCAGGCCAGTTCTCAGGTCGATGACCGCTGGGCCCGCGCCGACGTCGAGGGGTAACGCGCCAGCCGGGATGTTCATGACCCACGCTTGCGTGTTCTGCGGTTGACCGAAATCCACCGGGCGTGTTTTCGTGACGAGTGCGGCCTGTCCCGGGAAGATTTGCACGGCGCTGTCGTTCTGCCGAAGGTTGAGCACACCTGCGGTGGGAACAGACAACCGCAGGCTCGCATCATCGTCGCGGCGGATATCTGTCTGTGTTCGCGAGTAGATGATGCCGTCGGAACTGACGTCGATCAGCAGGTAGTCCGCGTAGCCCTGAATCGCCATGCTGCCGTGAAATGTCGACGCTTCGGCGAAACGGAAGCGCACGGTGCCCTGGTTACGACAAACACGTTCGACCCAGAAGTCGGCCGACTCGCCCGCCGAGACCGCGGCAGTGTCGGCTTGTCCCACAAGGTAGGGCTCAGACAGTGTCATGCGAAACCTCCCAAATGCCACACCATTTCCGTGCATCCCTGCGCGGTCCACATCCAACGTGCACCAGCGCGGTCATGAAATCAAAAGTCACACTACCTGCAACGATCACGACAATGAACCACTATGCGCACACTGGCGGAAATATTTCTCCTGAACGACGACAGCGCATAACCCTCTAGAGCAAGACAACCACCGACTTCCGGACGTCGGCTGTCGCGCCGTTGTCCGGACGCCGACCCGGACCGACACAGACTCCTCCCGCTGCCGCAAGGAGCTGCCACCGAGTACGCGTACGAGAATCGAGGAGAACACCAAATGGCGATACTCGTTGGAATTCTAATGTAGGGAAGATGTCGAACAGGCATCGTGGGCTGCAAATAATACAATACATCGGCCCGCATGTCCGGCGGCAACGGCCGTAAATTGTCCGGTTTCTTCCTCTCGAAAATGTCCGCGATCGTCTTTCGCCTTCCGCCCACCGACTTCGACTCCTCGATGACGCGTGCCTTGTCTTCCGGCGTCATGGCGCGGCTCCGATTTCGATCTCAATCGTCGTGCGGACGTAGCGCGCCGGGCTTGTGCACCGCGTCACGGCCGCTCTTCGCACTGCGCACCCGATACTGTGGCTCCTGTTCGGAGGCCCGTACCGTTCGGCCCGCCGCTTCGGTGTCGGACGTGATCACTTCTTCCACCTTGCCCTCGGCGGTACTGCCGTGGCTGTTCCATTCGACTTCGTCGCCTTTGCTGAACGATTGCTTTCCCATGGTCTATTCCTTCTCCATTCCCGCATTCAACGAGGTCGTGTTACCCGCGCTCCGCTCTCGAAAACTGATAGCTGAATCCGCCCTCCCCACTGTTGCGCTACGAGGTAGTGGTCCGGCGCCAACAGCCTGAGGCGGCGGCTTCGGCGACGTAGTTCTCGAATGTCCGGGCCGGACGGTGAAGGGCGCGGTGCACGTCGTCGGTGGGTGTCGTGCCGGGGCCGCCGTGAGGAAGCCGGGTGAGAATGTCGGTGAGTAGCCGCGCAGCCTCGGGCGAGACACCGAAGCCAATCTGCTGTTCGACGAAATTAACGGGGTCGATGTCGACGTGGCGGATCGTGCGGCCGATGGTCGCTCCGATCATGTCCACGGCTTCGCCGAAGCTGATCGCCCTCGGGCCGGTCAGCTCGTAGGTGTTACCGCTGTGCCGGTCATCGATCAGTGCTTGCGCCGCTACTTCGGCGATGTCGTCGGCGTCGACGAACGGGGTACGACCGTCGCCGGTGGGGATATGGAGCGCGCCATTGAGAATGCCGGACAGCCAGAAACTTTCACTGAAATTCTGGGCGAACCAGTTGGGTCGCAGAATGGTCCATTCCAGCCCGCTGTCACGGGTCGCGCGCTCGGCGGCGTACAGGGGATGATCGGCCTGGTCGGCGGCGGGTGCGGACAGTAGTACGAGTCGCCGGACACCGGCCCCGACCGCCGCCTCGATGAATTTCGGGATTCGCGCTCGGCCCTCCTCGGTGAATTGCAGGGCCGGTTCCACGAGATAGGCGGCGGTGGCGCCGTCGAGCACGGCCGACCAAGTCGTCGGGTCGCCCAGGTCGAACGAGATATCGCCCCCGGTGCGTGCGACCGCCCGGACCGGATGGCCCGTGGCTCGGAGGTGGCGTGCGATCCGTCGGCCGGTCTTACCGGTGCCGCCGAGAATCAGAATGTTGGTCATGGCAATCATCCAATCGAGCAGCAGCCAGACGATCCATGGGAGAACATCCATGGTTTCTTTGTGATCGTCTAACCTTGGTCGCTGTGGACGTGCTGAGCGATCTGTTGCATCGGGCGCGAGTGGGCAATACCGAGGTGCGCCAGCTCATCCAGCGGCCGCCGTGGTCGCTGACCTTCGCCGCATCCGGACATCCAGCGCTCGCTGTCGTCGCGGTGCTCGGCGGTCCGGCGCACTTGCGCCTCGACGGTGCCGACACGACACAGGTGCCGGTGCCCGAGGGTGGTATCGCCGTCGTGAAAGGGACCGGCGGATATACGGTTGCCGATAGTCCGATCACCCCGCCGCACATTTTGATCGAGGAGGGGCGCAAAGTCGTCCTCGACCACAGCCGGGAACCGGGGGCGCTCCGGAATATGGGCCCACGCACCTACGGTGACGGTTTGCCAGGAGCCACGACAGTGCTGCGCGGCTCCTTCGTACTTCATGGCGACGTGGGCGAGCGAGTACTCGATCTGCTGCCACCCGTGGCGGTCGTACCTGCCGGATCACGGACCAGCGCCGCGTTGCATCTGCTCACCACCGAAGCCGCCCGAGACGAGCCGGGACAAGACGCCGTCCTGCATCGGTTGCTCGATCTGGTGCTCGTGCTGGCGCTGCGCGCCTGGTGGGCCGCGCCCGGCGCGACACCACCCGGCTGGTATCACGCGATGATCGACCCGCGGATCGGCCGTGCTCTCCACGCGCTCCACAACGATCCGGCCCACCGCTGGACCGTTGCCGCGTTGGCCGAGAAGGCCAACATGTCCAGAGCCTCCTTCTCCGCGCGCTTCACCGCCCTGCTCGGACGCCCGCCGCTGACCTATCTCACCGATTGGCGAATGACCCTGGCCACGGACGCACTTCGCGATACCGACGCCACCATCGCGACCATCGCTCGTCAAGTCGGATACCACGACGCCTTCGCTTTCAGCGTCGCGTTCAAACGCGCCCGCGGGACCGGGCCCTCGGCCTGGCGGCGCCGGCAGACCATGCGTACACCGCCAGACCGAGACACCCATTGACCCCCCTACCCCGCTGTCGCCGGTGCACTCGCGGCTCCGGCGGCCAGTCGGCGAATCAGCCCGCTGCGGTGCCGAACCACCGGGGCAGGTGCTCGAGTAGATCCTGCTGGTCTTCACCGACCCACGCCACGTGGCCGTCCGGCCGCAGCAGCACGGCGGGTACCTCCAGTTCCTCGCTGACATCGACCACGTGGTCCACCCGATCCGCCCACCCCGTTACCGAAAGCCGGCCGGTCTGGTCGAGCAGCAATCCACGCCCGCCGCGCATCAGTTCGTAGAGACGACCCCGCTTCAGCCCGACGTCCCGCATCCGCCGGCCGAGCAGGTCGTTCCCCTCACCGAAGTCGTAGCGGACCCCGACCGCGGTGATGATCTCGGTGATATACCGGTTGACCTCCTCGAAGTCCATCAACTTCGAGAACAGCTCGCGCAGCGCGGTCGCGCCCGGATCGGTGCCCATCAGCGTGATCTGCGCGCGGGTGTTCTCCAGCACACGCGCGCCCACCGGGTGTCGTTCGGCGTGGTAGCTGTCGAGCAGTCCCTCCGGCGCCCAGCCGTTCACCTCGGCGGCCAGTTTCCAGCCGAGGTTGAACGCGTCCTGGATGCCGAGGTTCATTCCTTGCCCGCCGGTCGGCGGGTGGATGTGCGCAGCGTCGCCGGCCAGCAGCACCCGGCCGACCCGGTAACGCTCGGCCTGCCGCGTAGCGTCGCCGAAGCGGGACAGCGAGCGCGGGGAGTGCACCCCGAAGTCGGTGCCCGCGAATGCCCGCAGTTGCCGCTTGAACTCCTCCAGGGTCGGGGCCGCACGATCGTCCGACACACCCTCGGCAGGCACGACGATACGGAACAGCCTTCCGTCGTCACCGGAGCGGGCGGCGCCGAACCGTTTCTGCGTTTTGTGGACTTCCTCGACGATCGCGGCCACCTTCGCCGGGTCCTCGGTCACCTCCATTTCACCGAGCAGCGTCTCGACTTTGGTGGGTTCACCGGGGAAGCCGACGCCGAGCAGTTTGCGCACCGTGCTGCGGCCGCCATCGCAGCCGACGAGGTAGCGCGAGCGTAATTGCGTGCCGTCGGCCAACGCGACGGTCACCCCGTGCTCGTCCTGACTCAGCCCCACCACTTCGCAGCCGCGCCGGATCTCTGCGCCGACCTCGAGGGCGTGCTCGTTGAGCAGCCGTTCGGTGACGGGCTGTGGCGTGGCGAGGCCGTACGGGTGCGCCGTGTCCAACCGGTCCGGCCACGGCTTGATGATGCCGCCGAAAAGACCGCCGACTTGGAACTTTTTACTGACCGCGAGAAACCGGTCCAGCAGGCCGCGCTGGTCCATCATCTCGACACTGCGCGCGTGCAGGCCCTGCCCCCGGGACAGCGTGGACGGTTGCGTCTCCTTCTCCAGTACAAGCGTGTGCACGCCGTGCAGCCGCAACTCGCTGACCAGCATCAAGCCGGTCGGTCCGCCGCCGACAATGATCACGTCAAACATGAACCGCCCATCCGTTGGTATCGCATCTCGGCCAGCTGGTCCGGCGGAAATCCGCGAGCGCACGTGCCTCGCGAATCGCCGATTTCCGCAGGTTCTGGCTTCGGCCGAAGATTTTGCAGCACGACCCGGGCCTTGCCGCAAGCCCCCCAGTGCGATATATGTTTAAAGGGAAGAGGAATTGGAGTTCTTCCCCGTCTGCGCCCGGTCTGGACATCGTGGCGGCACCCATCCCCCATCCGGCCAGCGCGTTCGCTTCGGTGTGGCTGGAAGCATCAACCCACGCGTCGGGTGGCCGGTCCACGCTTCTCGACCTCAGCATGCGTCGCCGGGTCGGGCGTCCGCCGTGTAGATGAGCCGAAGCGGAATCTGCCGAAAATATCCAGTCCGCAGATCATGCGACCAACGAATATCGGGTCGTTCCAGTGGAATTGGCGACGATGGCGCCCGGCTATTCGACGCCGAGCGCCACCTCGGTCGACTTGATGAGGACTTTGACGCGTGTGCCTTCGGTGAGTCGCAGGTCTTCGACTGCGTCGCGGGTGATCGAGGAGGTGATCTCGTCACCCCCGGTGAGCCGGACCCGGACCACGGCCATGGCTTCGCCGCGGGTGATCGAGACGACGGCGCCGTCGAGTTGGTTGCGGGTAGATAGCTGCATGCCGGTGATGGTACGCACGCCTGGCCCGGGTGGCGGGGATTGCCGACGGGGGTGTCAGTAGGAGTCGCGGACGTGACAACCGGCTACCGCACCCCCGCCCGAAACCAGGCTTGCTCGACACGACAGTGGATAGGCCGTCCGCGTGCTCGAGATATGCAGCGGGATGCTGTTCGTGTGCGGCTGCCGGAATCGGTGAGTTCCGATCAGTATCGGTCGACGGGGGGCGGCGTCAACGTCGAATCACGCAGCGGCCCGATCGTTTCCTCGAACGCCTTCTGCCAAGAACCGTCGGCGACCATTTGCTCGATCGCGTCGTTGATCTTGTTCCGGGTTTCCTGGTCGCCCTTCTTCAGGCCGATGCCGTACTTCTCGGTGGTGAACGTGTTGCCGACCAGCTTCAGTTCTCCTGACGCCTGCCCCGCGAAGCCGGCAAGGATGATGTCGTCGGTGGTTACCACATCGACCGAACCGCGGCGCAGAGCTTCGATGCACTGCGAGTAGGTGTCGAGTTCCACCAGCTGAACATCTTTGGCGTAGTGATCCTTGACGTATTGCGCCGGTGTGGAGCCTTTGACCGAGCAAAGTTTCTTGTTGCCGTTCAGCGACTCGACACCGGTGATATCGGTGGTCTCGTTCTTCACCAGCAGCGCCTGCCCGGCCACGAAATACGGTCCGGCGAAGTCGACTTTCTCCTTGCGCGCGTCGGTGATCGAATAGGTGGCGACGATGAAGTCCACCTCGCCGTTCATGATCATCGTCTCCCGCCGGGCCGACGGCGTCTCTTTGAAGGTGATGCCGTCGGGCCGCACGCCGAGTTTGCTCGCGACGTACTTGGCGATCTCGACGTCATACCCTTGGTAGGAGCCGTCCGCTTCACGGAATCCGAGTCCTGGCTGGTCGAACTTGATGCCGATGGTCAGCTTGCCGTCCCGCACGTGATCGGCGGTGGTCGCGGCGTCGCTGCCGCCACCGCAGGCGGTGGCGACAAGGGCGACGGCGATCGCCCCGATACCGAGGCGAAGTGTTCGGGTGATCCTCATCTAATTCGGCTCCTTCTCACGGTGAGCTTCCGGTCCGGGGACCGACGACACGTGATCTTTCCCGGAACATCGAGCGCCCGGCTCGACTGTCCCTCCCGCCAGTGGAAAGTTCGGGAATGTGGCCGCACGCGCCGGACGTGCACGGCGTCGTTCAGGCCGACGACGCGGCCCCGACGACCGTTATCGGCACTTCCGCGCTTTCACGAGACGGTTGAGAGTTGTGGCGCCACAGACGCACAAGCGACCACGCGGTTGCGCAGAGCAGCAGGCCGTTGCGCATCGCCAGGACCACTACTCCCGGCCCGCTTCCGGTGGCGACCCGGTCGTAGAGGAACGGGAACTCCAGCTGACTCGCCAGTGCCGTCGCGAGTACCAGCACCAGCACAGGCCGCTGCGTGGTGCGCGAGTCGAGCGCGCAGACCGCGGCGACCCCGACCGCCCACACCAAGTACTGCGGGCTGAGCACCCGACTGGTCGCCAAGGCGAGGAGCACCGCCGCCAATGCCAGATCCGTCGCCGGAGGACGCATGCGCCACCAGGTGATCAGCAACACCGCGCCCCCGATGATCATGACGGCCACGCATCCCCTGGCCACGGCGGACACCGCAGGGCCGGACAGCTCCTCCGCCCCATAACGATGCACGATAGTCCAGCCGCCGTTCATCAGCCGAATGACTAATAACGGTGTGGCAGCGACGGATTCGATCTGCAATCCCCGCTTCGACTGAAACTCCAGAAACGACCACGCGCCCGGACCCAACGCGGTCAATCCCGCCATCGCAACCAGACCGGCGCAAGCCGCCGCCGCGCTCATGCGCCACAGCGTCCGTCGGCGCAGCCCGAGCACGACCACCACCGGCCACAGTTCAGCAACACACCCGCGGCGGCGGCCACGCCTGCCGCCGCCGGTCGGCGCGCTGACCACAACAGTGCCGCGATCGCGGTCGCGGCTACGATCAAATCGAATCGGCCGTAACAGACCCGGCCCAGGAAGGCCACTCCCAGCGTCCAAATCCACGGCCCGGCCTGCGCTGTCCGCAGCCCGTCAGCCCGCGCCGCCCTGATCAACAAGCTCAGCACGCCGGCGTCCGCCGCCGCGACGAGCGCGAAGAACAACCAGTTGTAGCCCAACCCACCGCCGATCAGCCAGGGCACCACTAGCAACGCACCCGCCCCGGGCGGGTACTGCCAGCGTTCGTCGTCCAACGGGAAAGCGTTCTGGTGCACGATATGTTCGGCCCACGCGCGATACAGGGTCAAGTCCGCCGCCGAGGCATCCCAGACGCTGTGTGGCAACGCCGTCACACCGGTGAACACCACCATCAGTAATCGAGTAACCACCCAAACGACCCACAACCTCGACACCGACGACAGCTCGCGCACAAGGTCGCAGCCTAACCGTCCTGCGCAATGAGCAAGGCGGCCACGGGTATTCGCAAACGACGACGGTCTTACATCCCGGTTCGTGCGGTGATGCGGCCTTCCTGGATCGCGCGCTCGAGTTCGGCATGGTCGCGCGCGTTCTGGTCGGCGTAGGTTTCGGCGTATTCAGCCATAACATGGTCGAACTCGTCGGTCGTGCCGAGGTACGAAGCGATCGCTATCCGGTCGCCCGCGCGGGCGTGTGCGTAAGCCAGCACCCGCCCGCACAGTCGGCCGTAGAGTTTCAGTCCCTTGGGACCCATGGTCTCGATCACCGCCGAGCCCTTGCCGTCGCGGAGCTGCCGGAAGTAGAAGTCGCGCTGCTCGCCGTCGATGTCGGGACCCTGTTGCCAGCCCAGCAGGATGTCGCTCGCCGCCTGCATCAGCCGCTGGCCACGCACTACCCGCTCCCCCTGGTTCGGATACGACGGGCCCGCCAGATACCGTGCCAATATCGACGGTTGGGCCTCTTTCGCCTGCAGAAACAACGGATCCCCGTCGACTCCCAGCATCAGGACGATCCAAGCGCGGGTGCCTACGCTGCCCACACCGACCACCTTGCGCGCAGCTTGCGCGAATTCGAATTGGTCCAGTAGTGCGCGGCGATTGTCCTGCAGAGTCGCACGGTAATCGCTGAGACGTCGGCGCAGTTCGCGATACAGTTGCTCGGCGTCGAGGTCGGCGAAGAGTTCCTCGAGCGGGACGAGCAGGGGCGGATCGCTGATGATCCGCGGCCTGCCGTCGACGCGGGTGGTCAGCTTCGCCAGTGCGTGGTGGCTGTCGTGCGTCCGCGACTTCGCGAGCGCCTTGCGCACCCGCTCCTGGGTCGAGGTGTCCAGCTCGTCGCGCAATTCGGGCAATTCGGCCGTGGGATCGATGCGCGAGTACCACACGGCTGTGGTGCTCCGCTCGGCCTGGTCCCGCATCGTGGTCCGGTATTCCGCCGCACACGCTCGCGTGACTTTCCGCCGCTGTTTCGCGGAGAAGCCGTTCTCTCCGGCGGCGACCGCCAGGCTGGTGACGAGCCGTTTGACATCCCATTCGAACGGACCGGGGTACGTCTCGTCGAAATCGTTGATGTCGAAGGTCAAACGGCGTTCGGGTGTCGCGAAGATTCCGAAATTGCTCAGGTGGGCATCGCCGCACAGTTGAGTGCGAAGCCCCGTCGTGGGCGCTCGGGACAGATCGTCCGCCATGACCAGGGCCGCGCCGCGATAAAAGGCGAACGGTGAGTTCGCCATGCGGCCGTACCGCACCGGAACCAGTTCCGGAATCCTGGATCGGGCCTGCCGATCGAGCAGGTCGACCGGGTCCCTGCCGTTGGCGTCGTGTTCGGCGAGAGCGGCGAAAGGGGTAATCCGCCGAGCGGATTCACCCTGCTCGGCACGTTCGGCGCGGGTGGCGATCCGATCGTTCACCGCGGCCGTCCGGTGGGTCACGGTGCAACCGGCTCGAACGGGCGCGTTTCATCGTGACCGAGACGGACGACGCCGGCCGACGATTCCTGGACCTCGTTCCACGCTCCCGGCAGGTCGCGCAGCGGCTCGGAGACCACGAAACGGGCCTCCTCCCCCAGCGCGCGGAGAGCTTTCACCTCCGGATGCAGGGCGCGCACTTTCGCGACATCGTTGGAATAGAACAGCGATCGCGTCTGCCGCTCGGTGGAATACCGGAAGAACCACATGGATTCGCCGTCGGAGGTCGCGACGGTCATCTGTACCGGAGCTTCGACCTCGTGCGCCCGGCCGACGTCTTCGACGAGGCCGACCGCGCGGGCAACCGCCTCGAACGGGTCGTGGACGAGCCCGAAGGTCAGGGCAAGGAAGAAGAGCAACTCGGAGTCGGTAGATCCCTCGATGTCGGCGAACAGGAGCGGATCGACCGCCGTCATCAGATCACGCTTGCACTGCCGGAACCCGCGCAGCGCTCCGTTGTGCATCCACAACCAGTGCCCGTGCCGGAACGGGTGACAGTTGCTGCGCTGCACCGAGGTCCCGGTCGACGCGCGCACGTGCGCGAAGAACAGCGACGTGCGCACCGCGCCCGCGATCTCCCGCAGGTTGCGGTCGTTCCATGCCGGTTCGGTGTTCTTGAACACCGAAGGTCGCGGGCCATCGCCGTACCAGCCGATCCCGAAGCCGTCACCGTTCGTGGTCGTCGCACCCAGTTGGGAGTGCAAGCTCTGGTCGATCAACGAATGCGTCGGCCGGAACAAAAGGTCCTCGGCCCGGATCGGCTCCCCTGAATAAGCCATCCACCTGCACATATATCGATTGAAGCAGAGCAGGCGGGGTTCGGCCACAGCATCCGCGCGATCAGTGGGTCATGATCACCTTGACCACCACGACGGTGGTGGCCGCACCCGCCAGCAGCAGGGCCTCGAGCAAGGTCGAACGCCGGGGACGCGCACCGTTGAGCCGCTCGATGACGAACACGATTCCGCCGATCCGGATCAGCATGACCACCTCCGCGAGCAGCTGCGCCGTGCGCGGTTCGAGCCATCCGAGACCGGCGATGCCGAGGATCACGCAGGGCAGCACCGCCGAGCTGAGGATCGGCACGGAGTCCCGCAGGTCCGTCCAGCGCTCCCGAGCGGAGATCGGACGGTTCTGCTGGACGCTCTGCCCGACCCCCTCGGCGAAAGAGTGTGCGATGAATGTCGAGAGTGCCGTCCCGAGGACGATCAAGATGCCGACATGTTCGGCGGAGGTCGTCACCGGTATCAGCGCCGCGAGTATCAGCACGTTCCCGTAGACGTAGGCGCTGATCCGGCTGGCCGCGTTGCGGCGGTTCAGCGGAGCGCTCCGGGAGAACAGCGGTCCGTGTAGGAGTGCATGTCTGCTGACTTCCATCGACCTCTCACCGAGTTCGTCGCCGGGCCATCCGTCTTTCCGAGTCGTGCCGAGCCCGCGGCAAGGCCTACTAAATAGTAGCCAGAGGATCGCTGGGGATTATGCTGAACACCGGCGCGCGGCGACGTGGGCGGGCTAGGTCTCGCGCGACGCCAGGGGCGGCGCCGACACCGTGCGGCGGGGCAGCAGCGCCGCGGCGAGCAGTCCGCCGAGGCCGATCACGGCGAGAACGCTCATCGCGACTGCGTAGGCGTGACCGCCGGGATCGGCGACCAGGATGGTCCCGGCCACCGCGGTACCGAGCGAGGAGCCGAGGTTGGACACGCTGCGCGACAACCCCGAGATCTCGCCTTGCAGTTCCTCGCCGAAGCTGGATTGCACCACGTTGACCGAGGGAGTGAGCATCACGCCGAGGCCGAGCCCGATCAACAACAGTCCGGGGCCGAACGCCCACGGGCTCAGCGCGCTGCCCGCCAATGCCAGCAGCACCACCACGCCGACGATGGTCACCAGGAAACCACCCATGATGAGGGTGCGCGCGGCGCGGCGCCGCGCCAGTCGTCCGGCCGACAGTGACGAGACCAGCAGGCCGACGGTGGCGGCGGTGAAGATGACGCCGGTCTCAATGGCGTTGTATCCGCGCACAACCTGTAGATACGCCGAGACGACGAACGAGGTGCCCATCAACAGCAACCACTGGATGTTCTGGGTGACCAGGCCGAGGTTGGACGTGCGGTTGCGGAACAGGCCGGTCGACAGCAGCGGCTCATGCCCGGCGCGCTCCTTGTTGCGGCAGGAGACGAAGAACCAGGCGAGGAACATCCCACCGAGTGCCAGCAGCGCCAGCATCAACCAGAGATCGTCGTCGGCGGCCAGAATGCCCATGACGAGCAAGATCAGACCGACCGCCGACAGAATCGCGCCCCCGAGATCGAAAGGCCGCGTGGGATCCGCGGGCAGCGGGTCGGAAATGCGGCGGCTGAGCAGGATGATCGCCACGATGACGAGAACCTGGAAGCCGAAGGCGGCGCGCCAGCTGAGCCCGGAGGTGATGAGCCCGCCGATCAGCGGTCCGGCCGCGGCGCCGATGCCGCCCATGGCCATGATGGCGCCGAAGGCCCGTGCGCGGGAAGCCGTTTCGGTGAACAGTAGGGTGCCGAGGATATAGACCGGTGGGATCAGCAGCGCGGTGCCGACGCCTTCGAGGATGGAATTGCCCAGAACCAGCACACCCAGCGTCGGTGCGAGTGCGCTGAGCACAGCGCCCGCCCCGTAGACGGCCAAGCCCACGACGAAACATCGCTTGCGGCCGTATCGGTCGGTGATCTTTCCGCCGGGGATCATCAGCGCGGCCATCACCAGCAGGAAGATCGTGATCGTCACCTGCACCCCGTGCACGGTGGTGTTCAGGTCGGCACTGATGTCGGTGATCATCACGTTCATGTTCGAACCGGCGAAGCTACAGATGAACTGCGCCAGCGCGAGAGGAAGCAGCACCCCGCGCGGTCTGGACCCGGTCGGCTCCGCCATCCGCGCGCCCCGGGTCAGGAGCCGTCCGGCCGAGCTTCGGCTCGGTCGAGCTGTTCGTCCAACGCCATCGCCGCGGCGACCAAGGCCAGATGCGTGAACGCCTGCGGGAAGTTGCCCAACTGCTCGCCGGACGGGCCGATCTCCTCCGCGAAGAGACCGACGTGATTGGCGTAGGTGAGCATCTTGTCGAACGCGTAGCGGGCTTGGGTCAATCGCCCAGCACGGGCCAGCGCCTCCACATACAGGAAACTGCACAGATTGAACGTGCCCTCGACGCCGCGCAAGCCGTCCGGGGAGGCTTCGGGGTCGTAACGGTAGACCAGGCTGTCGCTGACCAATTCCTTGTCCATCGCGTCGAGCGTGCTCAGCCACGCCGGGTCCTGCGGGGACAGGAAGCCCATCCGCGGCATGAGCAGCAGCGACGCATCCAGCACCTCGGTGGCGTAGTGCTGCACGAACGCCTGCCGCTTCGAGCTCCAGCCGCGCTCGACGATCTGGTTGAACACGGCGTCCCGTTCCCGTCCAGCGCGCGACGTCCGCGGGCCGAGAGTGTTCGATCGCCAGCCGTACACCGCGATCGAACGCGACCCAGGTCATGAGACGGCTGTAGGTGAATTCCTGTTGACCACCACGAGTTTCCCAAATCCCCTCGTCGCGCCGGTCCCAGTTCTCGGTGAGCCAGTCGATCAGGTTCGCGATCGCCCGCCAGCCCGAGATTCCGCCGATATCGGACATCTGCGCCAGCGCGTCGGCTGCCTCACCGTAGATGTCGAGCTGGATCTGATCGGCCGCCGCGTTACCGACCCGCACCGGCGCCGATCCGCGGTAACCCTCCAGATGAGAGAGAATCTCCTCTTCCAGTCGAGGATCGCCATCGATGCGATACATGATCTGCAACGGCTCACCAGAAGTGGTGTCACCGGCTTCCAGCCGCTCGCGCAACCAGCGCCGGAAGGCATACGCCTCTTCGGCGAAACCCAAATCGTTCAACGCCCGCACCGACAGGGACGCATCCCGGATCCAGGTATAGCGGTAATCCCAGTTGCGTTCGCCGCCCACCTGCTCGGGCAGCCCCATGGTTGCCGCGGCGATCGGCGCCCCGGTGGGCGCATATGTGAGCAGCTTCAGCGTGATCGCCGAACGATTGACCATGTCTCGCCAGCGACCCCGATACGTGGACGATCGTAACCACGTCTGCCAGAACGCGCGGCACGCGTCCAACTCCGCGAGCACAGCCTGCCGCTCCGGGGGCGCCGGTGCGGCGCCCCCGCTTTCCGTGCTCGTCAACACGAGCACCGCCGTCTCCCCTGCCGAAAGGGTGAACCGCGCGGACACATCATTCCCTTCGGCGCGCAACGCCACCGGGTCGGTTGCCTGCAGGCGCAGATCGGTGCCCGGCCCGCGAAAGGTCACCGACCGGTGATCGTGCACTGTGAGGGTGTGGGCGGCGCGCGCATAGTCGAACCGTGGTCGGCAGCTGAGCGCGAACGGCAGAGTGCCCCGCACCACCCGCGCTATCCGCACCAGCCGATGCCGGTCGGTAGGGGCGCGATCGCGGATCGGCTCCATGAAATCGATGACTTCGCCGACCCCGCTCTCGGCCATGAACCGGGTGACCAGCACGGCCGTGTCCGACAGGTACAGCTGACGAATCGTCACCTCCGCCTCGGCCAGATCGGCGGACAACTGACAGCTACCACCACGCTCGCTGTCGAGCAGTGCGGCGAAGACGCTCGGCGAATCGAATCGCGGAGTACACCACCAGTTGATGGTGCCCACCGAGGACACGAGCGCCACGGTCTGTAGATCACCGACAATGCCGTGCTCCGCGATCGGCGGATACGCGTTCATGGCAATCCTCGTGTGGCATCGACCGAACGGACAACTCAGCCCAGCGCAACCGATCGCCGCATCCCTCATTCGAGAGATGCGACCCTCACAGTGTGCTCCATGCCGACCGAAAAAGTGAACAGCTTACACATAGCAAATCTGAAACAGGCGACTACGCCGTATCGCCCCGCTGCCCTTTCCCCGAGCCGCACCTGGGTACCGCGTGATAGCACGCCTCATGCCGGGTACGAACGAGTTTCGGTGGCCTTCACCGCAGCCCACAGCCGCCGGCCCGGACGCAATCGCAGCTCGGCGACGGTGGCCGGTGTGATGTCGGCGAGCACGGGCGGCGCGCCGTCGAGACGAATCCGGGTGATGTGCGCGTGTTGCTCGATGCCGGTGATCGTGACCGGCCAGCTGTTGCGGGGGCTGCCGACGGGTTGTTCCGGATGCAGGCCCACCGCGTTCGGGCTGAAGGCCACATGGACTCGCCCCTGCGCGGGTTCGGCGATGGTGAGGCTGCCGCCACCGTCCAGGTCGACAGTCGTGCCGCGAGCGGTTCCGCGGTAGAGGTTGAGGCCCATCAAAGTCGCCACGTAGTCCGAGCGTGGTCTCGCCGCGACCTGCACGGGCGGTCCTTGCTGGACGATCTTGCCGTCTTCGAGGATGATCAGCCGGTCGGCGAGGACCATCGCGTCGAGGGGGTCGTGGGTCACCAGAACGGTGTGGCCGGGGTAGTCGCGCAGATGGTGGGCGAGGTCCGAGCGCACTTGGACCCTGGTACCGGCGTCGAGTGCCGCGAGTGGCTCATCGAGCAGCAACAGCTGCGGTTCGGTGGCCAGCGCGCGGGCCAAGGCGACCCGTTGCGCCTGTCCTCCGGACAGTGCCCGGGGTTTGCGAAGTGCGTAATCGGCCAGTCCGACCCGCATGAGCCATTCGGTGGCCCGCTCCCGCGCGACGGCTCGCTGACATCCCCGGGCGCGCAGCCCGAATGCGACATTCTCCAGTGCCGACAAATGCCCGAACAACAGGTAGTCCTGGAACACGACGCCTACCTGTCGGCGTTCGGCGGGCACGAACGCCGACGGTGGCGCGTCCCAGGTGGTTCCGTCCAGCCGGATGTGCCCGCCGGTCAGCGCGATCAGCCCTGACAGGGCTCGCAGGGCAGTGGTCTTGCCCGCCCCGTTCGGTCCCAGCAGAGCGGTCACCTCGCCCGGTGCGGCGGCGAGAGGCAGTTCGAGCGCGAAATGCCCTCGGTCGATCCGCAGGTCGGCCTCCAAACTCATATCGCTCCCTGGATCCACCGTTCGCGCAACGCGACCAACACGGTGACCGAGACGGCCAGCAGAACGAGGCTGAGCACGATCGCGGCGTCCGGATCGGTCTCCAGCGCGAGATAGACCGCCAGCGGCATAGTGGTGGTGCGGCCGGGGAAGTTACCGGCGAAGGTGATGGTGGCGCCGAACTCACCGAGCGCACGGGCCCAGCACAGCACCGCGCCCGCGACCACTCCGGGCAGCACCGACGGCAGAGTCACCCGGCGGAAGGCGTACCAGCGGGAGGCGCCGAGCGTGGCGGCCGCCTCCTCGAAACGAGGATCGGCCGCCCGCAGGGCTCCTTCGACGGAGATCACCAGGAAAGGCATGGCCACGAATGCCTCGGCCACGATCACCCCGGCGGTAGTGAACGGCAATGAGACACCGAACCATTCGTAGAGATACCGCCCGATCAGCCCGCGCCGTCCCAGCACCAGCAGCAGTGCGACACCGCCGACCACCGGCGGCAGCACGAGCGGCACGGTGACCAAGGCCCGGACCAGCCCGCGCCCCGGCAGTTCGGCGCGCGCGAGCACCCAGGCCAGCGGGATGCCGAGGACCAAGCAGATCGCCGTGGCCGCGGTCGCGCACACCAGCGAAAGCCGCAGTGCCTGGCCGACTTCGACGCTGAACAACCGATCCGGCATGGTCGCCCACGGTGCTCGCGCCAGCAACCCGATGAGCGGTACGACGAGGAACGCCAGCCCGCAGCCTGCGGGCAGCATCAGCGCGACCGGTCGCCGCCCGAGCACCGCCCGCCGCCGTGAGGGCGCGATCACGGCGTGTCGAATCCCGCCGCGGCGAAGACCGTCTCGGCCTTGTCCGATGTCACGAAGTCGACGAACGCCGCCGCGGCGGCCGCGTTCGGCGCGTGCGCCAGCGGCGCTACCGGGTAGTCGTTGATCGCTTTACCGGACTCCGGGAAGTCGATGCCCTCGACCTTGTCGCCCGCCGCCTTCACGTCGGTGCGGTATACCAGCGCCGCGTCGACCTCGCCGAGCGTCACCTTGGTCAGCACCGCCTTCACGTCCTGCTCCCGGGTATCGGGTTGCGGGGTGATGTTCGCCGTCTCGAACACCGTCTCGGCCGCCGCGCCGCAAGGCACCTGCTCCGCGCACAGCGCGAGCTCGAGCTCGGTCCTGCCGAAATCGGCCAACCCGGTGATGTGCCCCGGGTTGCCCGCGGGCACCGCGATCTCGAGCCTGTTGCGCACGAAGGTGACCGGCGCGGCGGTGACTTCGCCCTTGTCGCGGACCTGCTGCATGTTCTTCGGCGCCGCCGAGGCGAACACGTCGGCCGGTGCTCCTTGATTGATCTGTTCGGCGAGCGCCGAACTCGCGCCGAAGCTGTAGATCACCTTCACGCCCGGGTGCGCGGCCTCGAACTGTTTGCCGAGTTCGGTGAACGTCTCGGTCAGCGAGGCGGCGGCGAACACGGTCACCGTGCCCGAGACATGCTCGGCGCCGGTGTGTTCGGTCGTGTCGTCCGAACCACAGCCGGCCGCGGTCACCACAGTCACCACCGTCGCGGTGGCGACACCCAACTTGCGGACCATCCTCATCCTCGTCAACTTTCCGGTATCTCCACGACGACGTGCGTGGACTTCACCGATGCGACAGCGACGCTGCCGACTTCCAGACCGAGCTCGTCCACCGATTCCCGGCTCAGCAACGACACCAGCCGGAACGGTCCGGCCTGCATCTCCACCTGCGCCATCACCGTGTCCTTGACCACCCGGGTCACGATCCCGCGCATCCGGTTGCGGGCCGACGCCGCGACCGTCGCACCGGGTGCGGGTGCCTCGGCGGTGGCGCGCAGGAACTCGGCGAGTTCGCGGCCGCTGACACCCTTGCGGCCGTTGTCCAGCTGAATCGCGGTCAGACGGCCCTGATCGATCCATCGACGCACCGTGTCATCGCTGACACCCAGCAACGCGGCGGCTTCACTGATCCGTAGATTCGACACAAGCGATAGCTTATTGCCGCATTCACGGTAAAGATAGTCGATCAGATCCGCTATTTCGATTGCTCTCGTTCGCCTGCGCACGGAAGCTTCTCGTGACAGGCAGGGCGTTGTCGTCTCCGTAATTGCCTAAACGCCACCGAACGCTCACCAGCCGGACTGCGCCGCAGTGCGGCGAGGACACCTACCCGTCGGGATGGAGCGTCGCTGTCGATGCGCCCTCCGACGGGCTATACGGTCTGATAGGCCACCGCTCGCGCAGTCGTGGCGCATGGCAGACGACAAGGAACCCGAGCGACATGTCGATATCGAAGAAGGTGCATCCGGACACTTGCACGCAGGAATTGGTGGCCGCCTGCCGCGCGGAGATCCCCGCGCTGACCGATCGGCTGATCTCGGAGATCTTCACCGAAAACCCCGAATGGACCGATTATTCGCGGGTGCCCCGCGCGGATCTCGTCGACGGCTGCCGCCGGTACGTGACCCGCATCCTCGACCGGTTGGGTGCTCCGACGACCGCGTTCGACGACGATGTCGCCGCGTCCATCGGCCGCCGCCGTGCCGAACAGGGCGTACCGCTGGAAGCCATGTTGCGCACGTTCCGCCTCGGCGGCCGGATCGTCTGGGAGGCCCTGCTCGACCAAGCGGACGATCTCACTCCCGGCGAGATCCGCGCGGCGGGCACCGCGTTGTGGGCCGTGATCGACGGGCTGTCCACGTCGCTGGTCACGTCCTACCGGAATACCGAATTGGAGCAGTTGCGCAGCGACGAACGCCGTCGGCACGCCCTGATCGAGGACCTGCTCGCCGGCCGAGGCAACGACACCACCTTCGCCGCACGCGCCGCACGTGAGTTGAACCTTCCGGCCGGTAGCGACTATCTCGTCGTCGTCACCTGCGGTGCGGGCGAGGCGATGCACACCGGCACCGAAACGGCCTTGGCCGCGGTCGGCATTCGTTCGGTGTGGCACGATCGCGTCGACTCGACGGTCGGGCTCATAGCGGTCGAGCGCCACGCCGTCGCCTCGGTGTTACGACGGATCGAACCGCATGTTCGCGGACGCGCCGGCGCCTCGCCGACCGTCGGCGGCCTGGCCCAAGTCGGCACCGCACACGGCTGGGCACTGCTCACCTTGCAAACCCTGCCCGAGGACGCGACGGGACTCGTGCCGCTGCACGAACGCTTCCAACATGCCCTGTTGCTGCGCTCGACCGACGTGACCGACATGCTGGTCGCCCACACCCTCGGTCCGGTACTCGCACTGCCCACCGCCGAGCGCACGACCTTGCTCGACACGCTCGCGGCATGGTTGGCGCACGACTGCTCGGCGGCCCATGCGGCGACACGGCTGCACTGCCACCGCAATACCGTGATCAACCGCCTCCATCGCGTCTCGACCTTGCTCGGCCGCCCGCTCGAAGGCCAGCGCAGCTATGTGGAACTGTCGTTGGCCTTGGCCGCCCTCGACCTCGTCCGGTCACCGGAGAGAGCCTGATCCGACCTCATCGGATTGGGCGCTGCGCCCAATCCGACGATTGCACTACTGGGCTTCGTGGCAATTGTCTGTGCACTCCGCTACGGCAACACTCGATAGCGATGATTCGCCCCACAACCGGAGGCGGATCGGATCATCGAGGACGAGGAGCACCACGAGTGCCGGATTTCGATCTACTGGTGGTCGGCGGCGGCCCGGGCGGGTACGTCGCCGCCATCCGCGCGGCCCAGCGCGGCCTGCGGGTCGGCTTGGTGGAGAAGGAGCGACCGGGCGGCGTCTGCCTCAATTGGGGCTGCATTCCGACCAAGGCGATGCTGCGGTCCGCCGAGATCTTCCAAACCATCACGGCCGCAGCCGATTTCGGCGTATACGCGGACAACGTGCGCTATGACTTCGCCGCGGTGCGGCAGCGCAAGGACGGCATCGTCAAGCAACTCACCGACGGTGTGGCGAGCCTGCTCGCCGCGAACGGCGTGGCGGTGATCGAGGGACACGCCCGCTTCACCGGCCCGACCAGCGTCGAGGTATTCGAGGCGGGACAATCGCCGATCTTCCCCGGCGGCCCCCGCTACGCCGCCGCTCCGACAGCCACCGCCACCCGGACGATCAGCGCGAGCGACGTGATCATCGCGACCGGATCGGTGCCCGCTCGGCTGCCGATTCCGGGCGCGGACCTGCCGGGCGTCATCACCTCCGACGGCGCGTTCGGGCTGACCGAGGTGCCCGAACGCCTCGTCGTCATCGGTGGCAGCGCGGTCGGCGCGGAATGGGCCAGCCTGTTCGCGAGTTTCGGCAGCCGGGTGACCATCGTCGAACTACAGGACACCCTGGTGCCGCTGGAGGACGCCGACATCGGCGCCGCCCTGGGACGGTCGTTTACCAAGCGTGGCATCACCGTGCTCACCGGCTCGACCGTCGAAACCATCGCGCGAACCGATGCGCTGCGCGTCACCGTCGCGGGCGAGCATGCCGGTGAACTCGACGCGGACGTGGTACTTGTCGGCGTCGGACGTCGTCCCAACACCGCCGATCTCGACCTGGACCGCGCGGGAATCGACACCGACCCGCGGGGCTTCATCCCCGTCGACGAACGGCTGAGCACCGGCGTCGAACACGTCTACGCCATCGGTGACGTCACCGGGCGTGCCCTGCTCGCACACGTCGCCTCGCATCAGGGCCTCACCGCCGCGGACGTGATCGCCGGCCACCCGGCGCACATCGACTACACCGCGATCCCGGCCGCCACCTTCACCCACCCGGAGATCGCGAGCGTCGGGCTCACCGAGGCGAAGGCCCGCGCCGCCGGGCACGACGTCGTCACCGCCCGATTCCCCTTCGCGGCACTCGGCCGGGCCAAGACCTTCGGCGAAACCGATGGCTTCGTCAAAATCATTGCCGGACAGCGTCATCGAGAAGTGCTCGGGGTGCACATCATCGGCCCGTCGGCCAGCGACCTGATCACCGAAGGCGCCTTGGCCATTGCGCTCGAGGCGACCCTCGACGAACTCGCCGACACCATCCACGCCCACCCCACTCTCGGCGAGATCGGCATGGAGGCGGCCATGGCCGGACTCGGACTGCCCGTGCACATCCCGCCCCGGAAGCGTTGAGGAGCCTGCCGTGACCACCAGCACCGCATCCCGCAAACCGAGTCGCAAGACGGCTCGGTCGACGGCCGCACGCACCTCCACGCCGGGCGCGGACGAGCGCAAGAGCGACGCCGCCGAAACCGCACGGACGCAGGACGAGACCGTTCCGGCCGACGCGCGCATCGCCGCGGAGGATCCCGACAGCCTGCGCGGCCTGTACCGCGACATGCTGTTCGTGCGCCGGTTCGAGGAGCGCACCGCCCAGAGCTATCAGCAGGCGAAGATCGGCGGCTACTGCCATCTCAACCTGGGCGAGGAAGCCACCGTGATCGGGCTCGGCGCGGCCATGCGCCCGACCGACTATCTGTTCACCAACTATCGCGAGCACGGTTACGCGCTGGCCAAAGGCATCGAGCCCGGCCGCGTCATGGCGGAACTGTACGGCCGCTCCACCGGCACCTCGAAGGGCTGGGGCGGCTCAATGCACATGTACGACACCGCGACTCGCATGCTGGGCGGTTACGCCATCGTCGGCGGCCAGGTTCCGTTGGCCGTCGGCGCGGCGCTGGCCATCGACTACCGCGGCGAGGACGACGTGGTGGTGTGCCAGATGGGTGAGGGCACGACGAACATCGGCGCGTTCCACGAGTCGCTGAACATCGCGGCCCTGTGGAACCTGCCGGTGGTGTTCCTGGTGATCAACAACCAGACCGGCATGGGCACCACGGTCGAGCGCTCCTCCGCCGAGCCGGATCTGTGGAAGCGCGCCGCCGCCTACCGCATGCGCGGGGAGCGTGTCGACGGCACCGATGTGCTCGCCGTCCGCGATGTGGCCGGTGAGTTGATCGAAACCGCTCGGCGCGAGAAGAAGCCCGCGCTGCTCGAGGCGGTCAGTCACCGTCTCAAAGGGCACTCCGTGGTCGACCCGGCGAAATACCGGACCGAAGAGGCGGTCTCGATCGCCCGCGGCAACGATCCCATCGTGCGCTGGCGCGACGCGCTGCTCGCCGCCGGTGTGCTGGACGATCGATCTGTCGCCACTCTCGAAGCGGAGGTGACGGCCGCGGTCGCCGCCGCGGTCGAATTCGCCGACGCCAGCCCCCATCCGGAGCCGTCGAGCCTGTTCGACTACAACTACGCGACCCCTGTGGCGGGCGATTCGCGTCGCCTGCCCGCCGATCCGCTCTTCACCCATTAAGGACATCACCGTGGCTGTCATGACCTATCGTGAAGCGCTGCGCGAGACACTCCGCGAGGAGATGCGGCGCGACGACGATGTCTTCCTCATCGGGGAGGAGATCGGCATCTTCGAAGGCTCCTACAAGATCACCGCGGGACTGCTGGCCGAATTCGGTGAGAAGCGGGTGCGCGACACTCCCATCGCCGAGGAGGGTTTCGTCGGCGCCGCCATCGGCGCCGCCATGCTCGGACTGCGCCCGGTCGTCGAAATCATGACGATCAATTTCTCGCTGCTGGCGCTGGATCAGATCGTCAACCACGCCGCGAAGATCTACGGCATGTTCGGCGGCCAGACCAGCGTGCCCATGGTCATCCGCACCCCGGGTGGCGGCGGGCAGCAACTGGGCGCGACGCATTCGCAGAATGTGGAGTTGTACTACGCGTTCGTGCCGGGCCTGAAGGTGGTCGCGCCGAGCACTCCGGCCGACGCGCGTGCGCTGCTGAAAGCCGCCATCGAAGACGACGATCCGGTGTTGTTCCTGGAGAACCTGTCGCTGTACAACACCAAAGGCGAAGTGCCGGAAGATCTTCCGAGCGCTCAGATCGGCAAGGCCGCGGTCACGAGAACCGGCTCCGACATCACGCTGATCGGCTACTCGCGAATGGCCACTATCTGCTCCGAGGTCGCCGAGCGACTCGCCGCCGACGGTTACTCGGCCGAAGTCATCGACCTGCGCAGCCTTCGTCCGCTGGACCGCGCCACCCTGATCGAGTCCGTCCGCAAGACCGGCTGCGCCGTGATCGGCGAGGACGACTGGCTCACCTACGGCATCGGCGCAGAGGTCGCGGCCTCCATCTCCGACGGCGCCTTCGACTACCTCGACGCCCCGGTTCGCCGGGTGGCGATGGCCGAGGTGCCGCTGCCCTATGCCAAGCCGCTCGAACGGCTCGCCCTGCCGTCGGCCGATTCGCTGTACACCGCCGCGGTGGAAACCCTTGCGGCAGTGGGCAAGCGACGCTGAAAGACCAGAGGACATTCATGCCCGAAATCACCATGCCCCGCCTCTCCGACACCATGGAGGAAGGCGTCGTCGTCTCCTGGCTCAAGCAGGTGGGCGATCCGGTCGAACAAGGCGAGATCCTCGCCGAGATCGAAACCGACAAAGCTCTCATGGAGCTCGAGGCGTACGACAGCGGCGTGCTCGAGCAGATCCTCGCCGATGAGGGCGCGCGAGTGCCGATCGGAACACCCATCGGCGTCATCGGCGACGGCAGCGGAACTACCGCAAGCGGCCCGAACGGTGGCACGCCCGCCCCGGCCGAGGAGAATTCTCCTGCCGGACACGGTGCGGAGCCGGACACTCGCCCGGTTGCGGCGGTCACGGTGACCGAACCCACCGTCGACTCCCGCGCAACGGTGGAGCGAAAGAAGACGTCGCCGCTGGCGCGCAAGATCGCCGACGAACTCGGCGTCGACATCACCACCCTCGTCGGCACCGGCCCCGGTGGGCGCATCATCCGGCAGGATGTCGAATCCGCCCATCGTGCAGCCGAACTCGATCCGCCGCGGAAAGCCGTCCCCGCTCCCCCGAGCGAGCTTCCCGCTCCGGTCGCAGGCGACTACGAGGAAATTCCGCTGACCACCATCCAGCGTGTCTCGGCCACGCGGCTCACCGAGAGCAACCAACAAGCTCCGCACATCTATCTGACCAACGCGATCGATGTGACCGACCTCTTCGACTTCCGCGCACAGGTCAACGCCACGCTGGCGCAGACAGGTGTGAAGGTCAGCGTCAACGATCTGCTGCTCAAGGCCGTCGCCGTGACGCTGCGGAACAACCCGTCGGTCAATGTCTCCTTCGCGGGCGACAAATTGTTGCGGCACCGTGGCATCAACCTCGGTATGGCGGTCGCGACGCCCGCGGGCCTTCTCGTTCCCGTGCTGCGCGACGCCGATCGCAAGAGCGTGTCCGAGATCGCCGCCGAGAGCAGGGACAAAGCCGAACGCGCCCGCGAGCGAAAGTTGCGGACCGACGAGATGAGCGGCGGCACTTTCACCATCTCCAACCTCGGTATGTTCGGCATCGAGCACTTCACCGCCGTCATCAACCCACCGGAGGCCGCCATCCTGGCCGTCGGCGCGGCCACGGACGAACTGCGTCCGGACGACGGTCGAGTGGTGACCCGCAAGATTCTGCGGGTCACCATGTCCGCCGACCACCGCGCCATCGACGGAGCCGTGGCCGCACAGTTCCTGCAACAGTTGAAGGATCTGCTGGAGCATCCACTCCGCATCGTGACCTGACGCTTCGGCGCTCAGCCGACCGCCTTCCGCACCAGTTCGCCGATCTTCGCCTCCTCGGCGGCGGTCACCTTCGTCAGCGCGAAGTACGTCGGCCACATGGCGCCGTCGTCGAGGGTGGCGATGTCGCTGAAGCCGAGGGTCGCGTACCGCGATTTGAACTTCTCCGCGCTCTGGAAGAAGCAAACGACCTTGCCGTCCTTGGCGTAGGCGGGCATGCCGTACCACAGCTTCGGCGACAGATCCGGAGCGCTGGCTCGGACGACGGCGTGCACCCGCTCGGCCATGACGCGATCGGATTCGGCCATTCCGGCGATCTTCTCGAGCACGTCCTTCTCCCCGTCCGCCTTCGTCGCGCGCGAGCCGCGGCGCGCGGCGGTCTTCAACTCTTGGGCGTGCTCCTTCATCGCGGCGCGTTCCTCGTCGGTGAATCCCACCGCCGTCTTGGCCTTGGCGTTGGTGCGGGTGGCGGACTTCTGCGCGGTCATGAGTGTGTCTCCTTCGTCTCGGACAGGGGTGATTTCGATGGTGGTTCGGGCGCTCATCGGTCCTGGATCAGCCCGAGGACGTGGCCGTCGACGTCGGTGACGGTGGCCACCAGGCGGCCGCCGCCGACATCGTGGGCGGACTCCGCCACAGTGGCGCCCGCGGCGGTCACTTCCGCCAGCTTCGCCTCGATGTCCGGCACGTGCCAGTAGGCCACCGGTGCGGTCATTCCCTGCGGTCCGCCATTCGGCACCAGCCCGATGTGCTGGCCCTCGGCCTCGAAGCCGACGTAGTAAGGCGAGTCGGTCTGCGGCGCCGTGCCGAGCAAAGCGGTGAACAGCGCCTTGGCTGCCGCCAGGTCGGACACGGGATGCAGCACGGTCTTGATTCCCTGGGTGGGAGAGCTGGTCATGATCACTCCTGAACTCGTCGGTCACGTCGTCCCGGTGTGCCGTTCTGTCGGGCGAACCGGGCGTGCTCACAGCATCTCTCCCGGCGGCTGCGACCCACATCCGTGGCGACCACGGAACCGTCCACTGATCGGGCCACCGATCGACTACGGCAGCAATCCGTACCCGGGTAAACAGACCGAGAAGTATGAGAGCGAAGGGATACGGCAGAATCGGTGCCATGGTGGCGACAGTGGAGATCTCGGCTCGGGAAGCCGAGGTGCTGGCGCTGGTGGGGGAACATCTCAGTAACGCCGAGATCGGGGCGAAGCTGTTCATCTCCGTGCGCACCGTGGAGAGCCACGTCTCCTCACTCCTGCGCAAACTGGAGGTGCCCGACCGGCGGGCACTGGCCCAGCGCGCGTCCGCTTCGGTAGGCAACGACCGGCCGCACCCGGCGCCGGTCCTGCCGAGGCCGCTGACTTCCTTCATCGGCCGCGGCCGGGAGCGCGCGGAACTGACCGAGATGATCGGCGAATACCGGCAGGTGACCGCGGTCGGTCCCGGCGGAGTGGGCAAGACCCGGCTTGCGCTGGCCGTCGCGGCGGAGATGGCCGCCGCGTACACCGACGGGGTGTGGTTCGTCGACCTGGTGCCGGTCACCAGCGCGGACACCGGCGTGATCGCCGGTACGGTCGCCCTCGCGCTCGGCCTCGGCGAGCAGCCCGGCCGCGGCATGGACGAGTCGGTGCTCACCGCGCTGGCCGACCGGCACGCCTTGCTGGTGCTCGACAACTGCGAGCACGTGCGCGACGGGGTGGCGCCGTTCATCGAACGACTGCTCGCGACATGTCCGCGATTGACGGTGCTGGCGACCAGCCGGGCCCGGCTGATGGTGCCGTTCGAGCGGGTGTACACAGTCGCGCCGATGTCCTTGGCCGGCGATGGCGACTCGGATGCGGTCCAACTCTTCATGGACCGCGCGGCGGCCGGCGGCTGGCCGCCGAATCACGCCCTTCGCGACCAGGTCGCCGCCTTCTGCGAGCGACTCGATGGTGTGGCGCTGGCGATCGAGTTGGCTGCCGCACGCTGGACGACGCTCGGGCTGGATGGTCTCGAAGCCGGACTGTCGGACCAGCTCCGGATGCTCGCCGGGGGACCGCGCGCCGAGGACCGGCACCGGTCGGTGCGGGCAGCGCTGGACTGGAGCCACGCCTTGCTGGAGCCGGACGATCGAGTGCTGCTGCGTCGGGTGTCGGTCTTCATGGGTGCGTTCACCGTCGAGGCGGCGGCGCAGGTAGCGGCGTCCGAGAAAGCCGTTGTCGCAGACGGATTGGCCCGACTCGCCGAGCAGAGCCTGCTCGCGGTGACGGCATTCCCGAGTGGGACCGGATACCGGGCGCTGGAAACCATCCGCCAGTACGGGACGGAGCAGCTCACGCAGGCCGGTGAACTGGCAGGCACCCGTGCGGGGCACCTCCGCTGGTGCCTGGCCGAGGCCGCCGAGCTGACGGTGGTGAAAGCGGACTGGCGGGCACGATTCGATGCGGTGGCCGACGACTTCCGCGCCGCGATGGCGTGGGCGGGCGATCAGCCGGAGCACCGCGCGGATGCCTTCCGCTTCGCCCAGCATCTGGGGCGACTGTGCTTCACCCGCAATCTGATCGGTGAGTCCCAGATGCGCTACGAGCAGGCGGCCGCGCTCGCCGACGACCCGTCCGCCGCCGCCTCGATGCTGCGCCATGCCGCTGCCGCGGCCGGATGTCAGATGCGGGGCGACGATATGCACCGCCTGCACCGCGCGGCCGCGGAGGCGGCCCTCAGGTCCGGCGACTCCGCCGGCGCCGCCCGCGACCTAGCGACCGCCGCTGCCAACGGCTACCGGTTCGCGAGTAAGTTCGTCCGGCCCCTGGCACCGGAGGAAGCCGTCGCGCTCATCACCGAGGCGCGGCAGCTCGCCGGTGCTGACCCGGCCGCCAAGGCCGCCGTGGCGCTGGCCGAAGCCGGACGAGCGCTCACCGATGCCCTCACCGGCCCACAGTCATCCGACGACCTCGTGCCCGAGACCATCGCGCGCGCCGAACGTGCCGTCGAACTCGCCAGGCGCACAGGTGATCCGCTCGCGGAGTCCGCCGCGCTCGACACACTCGCCGGTGCGCACAGCATGGCCGGTGACACCTTCGCCGCAGCAGCCGTCGCGCGCAGCCGAATGGTGTTGCTGAAGTCCGCTCCGCATACCCCGGCCGGTACCCATGAGCTGATCGACGCGCTCGGCGAGGCCGCCGAGGCCGGACTCGGCGCGGGTGATCTGCTGGGCGCGCGCCGATGGGCGCAGCAGCTCGCGGATCATCCGTTGCTCGCCGAGGTCGGACATCGCGCGACGAGCTGGCTGCTGGTGACCGACACGCTGGCGGGCAACGTCGAGGGGGTTCGCACCAACAGCATCCGGTTCCTGGAGTCGTGGCATCGGGTCGGCGATCCCGTCAAGTCGGTCCTCGGTCCGGCGGTAGCGGGCGTGGCGATGATCCACGACCTACGCGGCGACGATGACGCTCGGGCCGAATGGGACGCTGTCACAAGCCAACTCGGCACGTCACCAGCGCACACCCACGGCTACGGCGCGGTCTTCGATGCACTCGCCCTGCTCCACCGTGGTCAGGTGAACGAGGCGCTGGAACGGACGGCATCCGAGCCTGGCGAGGTGTGGCGATGGGTCACGTGGATCTGGCTGCATTGGTATGTGGCGCTGCGCGCCGAAGCCGCCGTGCTCGCCGAGGCGCCCGATGCCGCCGATCGCCTCGCCGAGGCAAGGACCGTCGTCGCCGGAAATCCCCTCGCCGGGGCCATCGTGGAGCGCGCCGCGGCACTGCATGCCGGTGACCTGGAACGGCTGCTTGCCACGGCGGCCGCGTTCGACGCCGCCGGTTGCCGTTACCAGTCGGCGCGCACCAGGGTGCTGGCCGGTGGCGAGCATGCCGCACGCGGCGCGGCCGCGCTCGCCGAACTCGGCCTCGCCCCGATGGCGCCTATCGCTTTGTGAACCGCCGTCTGCGCTGGCTCGCGCCTACTACTCCCGTCTCGACCAGCGACGGAACAACCGCCGGACACGCTCGCTGAGCCCCAGCGCGGGCTGTGGCTGCGCACGGACGGTTTCGACGTTCGCCGCGGCCGACGCCGCCTGGGCCAATCGCGCGTGCAGTTGTTCGCGCACCTGGTCCGGGGTGTAGGCACGGCGGCGGCGCTCGGCGCGCACCACCACGACACCGGTGGCGACCACACCGGCCACACCCGCCAATCCCACTGCCTTCCACCACCTCATACCGCATAGGCTACGACCATGACGGGGACGGGCATCGATCTCGACCGAGCGGTCGAGGTCACCAGGACGGGTGACATCTGGCTTTTCCGTGGCAATTCCACAGCCGACCGGGTGATTCGCATGACGACGAACAGTCCGGTGAACCATGTCGGGATGTCCGTCGTGATCGATGACCTGCCCGCGCTGATCTGGCACGCGGAGCTCGGACGATCACTCACCGACATGTGGTCGGGAACCGCGCACCGTGGCGCCCAATTGCACAATCTGCGCGACGCCGTGCTGGTCTGGGCACACCGCTACGGTCAGCAGGCATGGTTGCGCCAGTTGAACCCTCCCGCCACCCGCGCCATGGAGGACGGCGCGCTGCGCGCCATCGCCCGGCTCGACGGCACTCCGTTCCCCTCCACCGCGGGCTTGGCGGGGCGCTGGCTCCGCGGTCGTGCGCGTCTGCCCCGCAGGAAGACGAGTGGATCGACCGCTCGCGAGCTGGAGAACGCGTACTGTGCCGAAATCGTCGCCGCCACATACCAAGCGATGGGCCTGCTGCCCGAGCGCCGTAGTCCCGACTGGTACGACCCGGGCCGATTCTGGAGCGGAGACCGACTGCAACTATCCGGCGACTACGCATTGAGCGGCGAAATAGCCGTACGGACACCGGTTCGCACGGATTCCTGACGCGCACGCGAGAGCGGGACCCGGCGGTCACCGGCCTCGGCACGCGCGGTGGATTCGTCGTCCAGTTGATCGCCATCGCGATCGCCGGATGGCTGATGGCCCGGCTGCCGGACCCACAGACCTCGGCCGCCGGAGCGATACCGAAACCGCCGCTGTCCCCGGTCGAGATCACGCGAGCACATCGCGCGCTGTTGCTGACGCTGGGAGCCGGGTCGCTGTTGATGGGTGCGGCGCGTTCGTCACGGGAAGCCGTACTGCCGCTCTGGGCCGATCATCTCGGCGTCGACGCTGCTACCGCGAGCCTGATCTTCGGCATCGGGGCGGCTCTCGATGTACTGTGCGCCTATCCCGCAGGCCATTTGATGGACCGGTACGGCAGGAGATTCATCGCCGTGCCGTCGTTGGTCATCCTGGCCGTCGCGTATTTGTCGGTGCCGCTGACCGATTCGGCGCTCACACTCGGCATCGCGGCGATCGTCATGGGAATCGGCAACGGCATCGGGAACGGTGTCATCATGACCATCGGCGCCGATATCGCGCCCGCCGCAGGCCGTCCCGAGTTCCTCGCCGCCTGGCGGCTCACCCATGACGGCGGATTCTTCGTGGGGCCCTTGGTGATCAGCGGACTGGCGGCGATAGGTCCACTGGCCGTGGCGGTCCTCGCCATCGGAGGTGTGTCGGCGCTCGGCGCCGGGGTGATGGCTCGATGCATTCCGATGTATATCCCTTGGCCCAAACCGAGCTATCGCGCAGTTCAGCCGTAGTTACCGTTCCCCGCCGACCGAATGAGGACGACGGATCGGGCTCGCGCGCAACGAAGCCCGATCCGTCGCATGCGTTACTTCGGAGCCTGCGAGTTGTACTTGTTGGTGTAGAACTTCGACGGCTCGAACGAGCCGGTGATGGCGCCGGTATCCCGCAACCAATCCTCCCAGCGCACGAAGTCGGCGTCGACGATCGCGCCGTTGACGGCAGGCACTCCGACCGAAAGCCAGTACTTCACCGACGAGGCGTCCTCCCCCGAACGCTTTCGCTTCTCGATGATTTCGGTGAACTTCGCGACCACCTGGTCACGAGGAGTCGTCTTCTGCCATTCGATCGCCTTGGCGACCCCGTCGACGAATGCCCGGACACTGTCGGGTTTCTTGGCGATGAAGTCGTTGCGGAACACGTACTGGCCGCCGTTGAAGGGGCCGAACTCCTCGTAGTCGGTGAAGACCGGACGAAGACCTCCATTGGCGACCGCGCGCTGCTGGAATTGTCCGCTCAGAGCGGCCACGTCGACCTGGCCGCGCCGCACGGCGTCCTCGGTATTCGGCGGGGGCAACACCACCAGCTGAACCGATTTGATCTGCTGCTCGTTGAAACCGGCCTTCTTCAGCGCCGTGTGGATGTCCGCCTCGGACTGACCACCCAGGGTGTTCACCCCGATCTTTTTGTCCAGCAGATCCTTCGGAGTTCTGATCGGACTGTTCTCGGGAACATAGAATCCGGTGAACGTCTTCTCATCGGATCCGTAGTAGTTCACCACCGCGGTGATCGGCGCACCGCCCTGCGCCAGTTTCGCGACCGCGCCGCCGAACGCACCCCCGAAGTCGACCTGACCGGTCGCCGCCGATTGGATGTCCTGCGGACCGCTGATGGTGTTGCCCTGCCATTCGAGTTTCACTTTGCCTTCGAAGAAGCCGAGATCCTCCGCGAGCTCGGGAAGGACGACTTGCGAGGCCCAGCCTTGATACCGCAGGACCGGCACACCGCCGGAGGTACGCACCTCCCCGCCACCGCATGCGGTCGAAAGCAGTGCCAAAGTTGTGGCGACTACCGCGCCTACCAGAAACTTGCTGCGCGTGATCACGCTCATGCTCTCCCTCATCACACCGGCCGACGCACCGTCGCGTCGCAGTGCAGCGATCGTTGAGCATTCGCTGTTTCGCGTCCATGGTTGTCTTCGGCGAGATTCGAAAAGGCCACGGCGGATTCGTCCGCGACGGGCACCTCGTCGTGGCCCGCCGCGGTGCGGCGCACGCAGGCGGTCAGGCGCTGCGCGTACCTTCCAGCGGCCGTGTGGCGGTCGACTTCTCGGTCCGGCTGAAGGTCAGCACCCCGTCTTCGAGCGCGCCCTTGCGCAGCAGCTTGCGATCGCGGAAGTAGTTGTTGATCACCTGCCACGGGCCATTGGTGCCCTGCCGCGGCATCACCGCGTCGCCGCGCCGGATGTAGCCGGAGGTCAGCGCCCCGCCCATCACCGAGTCGGCGCCTCGGTCGCGCTCGGTGGCGACGGCCTCGACCCGGGTGAAACCGTTCTTCTTCATGTGGTTGAGCACCCGGCAGAAGTACTCGGCCGCCAAGTCCGCTTTCAACGTCCAGGACGCGTTGGTGTAGCCGAGCACCATCATCGCGTTCGGCACGCTGTCGAGCATGGCCCCCTTGTAGACCACCCGGTCGCGGGTGACCACCGGCTCGCCGTCGATCTCCAGAGTCATGCCGCCGAGCATCTGCACGCTCAGGCCGGTGGCGCTGATGACCAGATCGGCGGGCAGTTCCGCACCGGAGGCCAAGCGGATGCCGGTCTCGGTGAAGGTCGCGATGCGGTCGGTGACGATGGAAGCCTTGCCGCTGCGCAGCACCTTGAACAGGTCGCCGTTGGGCACCACACACAGCCGCTGGTCCCACGGGTTGTAGCTCGGCGTGAAATGCCGCATGTCGATACCGGGGCCGACCTGCATCCGCACGGCGGCCAGCAGCAGCTTCTTCGCCGCCTCCGGGTTGGTGCGGGAGAGTTGGAAGCTCGCGCGCTGCACGGCGATATTGCGGGCCCGGCCGATCCGGTAGGCGAGCTTCTCGGGTACCTTGGCGGCCTTCATCCCCACCGCGACCGGGTCGTCGGCGGGCAGCGCGGTGATATACGTGGGCGAGCGCTGCAGCATGGTGACGTGCGCCGCCGCGTCGCTCATGGCCGGGATCAGAGTGATCGCGGTGGCGCCGGAGCCGATCACCACCACCCTCTTACCTGCGTAGTCGAGGTCTTCCGGCCAGTGCTGGGGATGCACGATGCGCCCGCCGAAGTTCTCCTCACCGGGGAACTGCGGACGGTAGCCGTTGTCGTAGTCGTAGTAGCCGGTGCAGCCGACCAGGAAGTCGCTGGTGTAGACCTCGGTCTCGCCGGTCTGCTCGTCGAGCGCCTCGACCGTCCAGGTGGCTGTCTCGCTCGACCAGCGGGCCGTGGTGACCTTGCGACCGAACCGGATGTGCTCGGTGACGCCGTACTCGGCCGCCGTCTCCTCGATGTAATGGCGGATGTGCGGGCCGTCGGCGAGGACCTTGGTGCCGTTCCACGGGCGGAAGCCGTAGCCGAAGGTGTACATGTCGGAATCGGAGCGGATGCCGGGGTAACGGAACAGATCCCAGGTGCCGCCGACGGCGTGCCTGCGTTCCAGGATCGCGTAACTGCGTCCTGTCTGCTCTTTGGTGAGATGGCAGGCCATGCCGATTCCGGACAGGCCAGCGCCGATGATCAATACGTCGACATGCCGCGTCATTGAGGTACTCGTTTCGTCCGGTCCGCCTCGCACACCTGAGGGTGCGTGCTGAGGCCAGATTACGTGTTATTCGTGGTTACGTCTAGTCACGAATAGTGACACGTACCGAGACCGGAATAAAAACCGGCTTGGTTTCAAATCGTGACCTGAGCCGGCGGAGCGCCCAGCATGGATCACTGCGGCGCGCCCACAAGGCGCACCGCCTGATCTGTCCCACCCGAGGTGCCGCGGGGCCGTCATGACCGCGACACCGGTTCGGGTCGCTTCGCGTGCGCGCTGGTCACCGCGGTGGCTCGGCCGCGGTCTCCGGAAGGGAGTTGGCTCAGCATGAGTCTGTCGTTCCACTGGTTCCTCCCCACTTACGGCGATTCCCGCGGACTGGTCGCGGGCGGGCACGGCACCTTCATGTCCGGTGACCGCCCGGCCGGCCTGCGGTATCTGAACCAGATCGGCGCCGCCGCCGAGGACAACGGGTTCGAGGCCGTGCTCACCCCCACCGGCGCGTGGTGCGAGGACGCCTGGCTGACCACCGCGATGATGGTGGAGACCACCGAGACGCTGAAGTTCCTGGTGGCATTCCGCCCCGGGCTGGTCAGCCCGACGCTCGCGGCACAGATGGCGGCCACCTTCCAGCGGCATTCCAGGGGCAGGCTGCTGCTCAACGTGGTGACCGGTGGCGAGCCGCACGAGCAACAGGCCTACGGCGACTTCTTGGACAAGTCCCAGCGCTACGCGCGCACCGGCGAATTCCTGCACGTAGTACGGGAACTGTGGACCTCCACCGAGCCGGTGACGTTCGAAGGCGAACACATCCGAGTCGAGCAGGCACTGCTGAGCAATCGACCGGACCCGGTGCCGCCGGTGTTCTTCGGCGGTTCCTCCGAACCCGCGGGCCCGATCGCGGCCCGCTACAGCGACACCTACCTGACCTGGGGCGAGCCGCTGCTCGCGGTGAGCAGGAAGCTGGAATGGATCCGCCGTCTGGCGGTGGACCACGGACGCGTCCTCGACTACGGCCTGCGCATCCACGTGATCAGCCGTGACACCTCCGAGCAGGCCTGGGCCGAGGCCGACCGGCTGCTGGCCGGCATCGACCCCGCCGACATCGAGCGGGTGCAGGCGAACCTGGCGCGCAGTGAATCCGAAGGCCAGCGGCGCATGCTGGAACTGCACGGCGGCAGCACCGAACGGCTGGAGATCGCGCCCAACCTCTGGGCGGGCGTCGGCCTGGTCCGCGGCGGCGCGGGCACCGCACTGGTCGGCTCGCATGCCGAAGTCGCCGAACGGCTGGCCGAATACGCACGCCTGGGCATCACCCACTTCATCCTCTCCGGCTATCCGCACTTGGAAGAGGCGTACTGGTTCGGCGAAGGCGTGCTGCCGATCCTGGAGCGCAAAGGCCTGTGGCGGCATCCCAACCGCACCGAGCACATCGCCGCCGCGACGCCCTTCGCGACGTCATCCGGCAGCTGAGGGCAACACCCCAGTTATTCCCACGCGCTGCTACGCGGCGAGAATGGTCTATCTGTCCGGCACACCGGCCGCGATCGATCGACCGTTTCTCGAGGGAGTCATGACCACCGCATCTGCCCGGCGATGGCGCCGCCGCCTGCCCGACACCGCGACCGAGGCGGGCGCGCCCACGCTGGCGCGCAGGCTCGGTCGGCTCGATCTCACCGCCATGGGAGTCGGCACCATCGTCGGCGCCGGGATCTTCGTCATCACCGGCGTGGCGGCCGCGGAGAAGGCCGGGCCCGCCATCATGCTGTCGTTCGCCTTGGCCGGAACGGTGTGCGTGCTGGTGGCGCTGTGCTACAGCGAACTCGCGGCCATGGTGCCGGTCTCCGGCAGCGCCTACACCTATACCTACGCGACCCTTGGCGAGGCTCCGGCGTTCCTGGTCGGTTGGAACCTCCTGTTGGAATTCGTCATCGCGGGCGCCGCGGTGGCGATCGGCTGGTCCGCGACCACGGTGTCCGCGCTCGACTCACTGTTCGGCATCACCGTCCCGCACGCACTCGTCGCGGGGCCCGGAGAAGGCGGCGTGGTGAATTTGCCCGCCGTACTGATCGTCGCCGCCGTCGTCGCGGTGCTGGTGGGTGAGGTGACGTTCACCGCGCGCATCACCAAGGCGCTGGTCGCGGTGACCATCGGCGTGCTGGTGCTGGTAATCGCCGTCGGCGCCCCGCACGTGAGCGTGGACAACTGGACGCCGTTCGCGCCGTTCGGGGTCGGCGGGATCATCGGCGGCGCCGCGATCGCGTTCTTCGCCTTCCTCGGTTTCGACGTGGTCGCCGCGTCGGCGGAGGAGGCGCGCAACCCGCGCCGCGACGTACCGTTCGCCATCATCGGCACGGTGCTCATCGCCACCGTGCTCTACGCCCTGGTCAGCGCCGTGCTCACCGGCATGGTGCCGTTCGCGACGCTGAACAACAGCGCGCCCATCGCCACCGCGTTCGGCGCGGTGCGCATCGGCTGGATCGGCGACGTCATCGTGATCGCCTCCATCATCGCGCTGACCAAGGGCTTGCTGCTGATCGTGTACGCGCAGGTGCGGTTGATGTTCGCGATGTGCCGCGACCGGCTGCTGCCGTACTCCCTCGCGGCGACCGGCAAACGCGCCACTCCGGTGCGGCTGACTTTGCTGTTGGGAGCGCTGAGCGCGATGATCGCGGGCCTGCTGCCGATCGACATCGTGGTCGAACTGGTGAACATCGGCGCGCTGTCGGCGTTCGCGGTGGTGTGCGTTGGCGTGCTGGTGCTGCGCCGGGCGGAGCCCGAGCGCGAGCGTCCGTTCCGCACACCGCTGGTGCCCGTGGTTCCCGTGCTCGCGCTGATCGGCTGCGTGCTGCTCGCGACCACGCTCAACGCGCTGACCTGGGTGCGGTTCGGCGTGTGGGTACTGGTCGGCATCGCGGTCTACCTCGGATACGGACGCAAGCGCTCCACCCTCGCCGAACCGCGCCTCGACGCCACTCCGCCGACCGGCTCCTGACTCACCCCGCCACGAAGAACAGTCCGGCGATCTGTTCCGCTGCACCACGGAGCGGAACGGGGCACTGAGCGGAATAGATCGGATGGAGATCAGCCCGATCAGCGGCTACGCAAGCGCGCGGCGCCGCCGCACTACACCTGACGCGGATTTGCATTCGCTGCCGTAATGCCAAGCAGCACAGCTTGTTACGTGGCATCGAGTGCATCGGCGGTTCCACGTGGATCATGGCGGCTGCCGCCGTCATCCGACCCAGGTCGGACGATCCCACCACTCGCCCCGCCGAGTTGTGAATCACAACAGCCGGACCGGCACGCCGCCGCGCGGGCGATTAGGGTCGATCAGGTGACCTGGACCGTGGGCTTCGACCTGGACATGACGCTGATCGACTCGCGGCCTGGCGTCGCCAGGGCCATCGACCTGCTCGGCGTCGAGTTCGATCTGCCGCTGTGCGGGACGACCTTCGCCGATCGGCTCGGCCCGCCGCTGGCCACCCTGCTCGTCGAAGCGGGCGCGCCGGAGGATCTCGTTCCGGCCCTGGTGACTCGCTACCGTGCGCTCTATCCGACGATCGTCTCGAGCATTCCCCCGATGCCGGGTGCGCAGGCCGCGCTCGCGGCCGTCGAGGCCCGCGACGGACGAGTCGTCGTGGTCACCGGCAAGCACGCTCCGCTGGCACAGTTGCACATCGCCGAACTCGGTTGGCGCGTCGATCATCTCGCCGGCGACCTCTGGTCGGCGGGCAAGGCGGCGACGCTGCGCGAGCAGGGCGCGAACCTGTTCGTCGGCGACCACGTCGGCGACATGAACGGCGCGCGCGCCGCGGACGTCTTCGCGGTCGGCGTCAGCACCGGGCCGTGCACGGCCGAGGAACTGCGCGCGGCGGGCGCGGACGTGGTGCTGACCGACCTCACCGAGTTCCCCGCCTGGCTCGCGACGGAATTCGGAGCGGTCACCGCCTGACCGTGGCCGATGATCACACCGTCGACCGACCTGCCCATCAAGATTCCCCGTCGCTGTGCCCGAACTGTCAGGAAGCACCGGGCTGTTCAAGTTGATCAGCTTCTCCTACTTTCGGTGCGCTGTCGGCTGGCACAGCGTTCTTGCAGGGCGAAACCATGACAGATCCCGACCTCACCGGGTTCCCCGCCCGGCTCGCGAGCGAGCGCGGGCGGCCACCGCCTGACCGCGACCGGCACCCCGCCCACATCCGCCGAAGCCGACCGTGCGCGCATCACGGAGCAGCGCTCGGTTCAGGGCTCGGAGACATGTGACGCAGAAAACTTGCGTCGCTAGTTTAACTCTCCTAGCCTACCGACCATGAACCTCGAACTGTCCGGCGAGCAGAAGGCGGCGCGGCAGCTCGCGGCCGATTTCGTCGACCGGGAGATCACACCGCACGCCGCACGGTGGGATCGCGACGAACAGGTGGACCGGTCGATCGTCGCCCGGCTCGGCGAACTGGGTTTTCTCGGGCTCACCATCCCCGAGCAGTACGGCGGCAGCGGGGGTGACCACCTCACGTATTGCCTGGTCCTGGAGGAACTGGGGCGCGGCGACTCGTCCGTGCGCGGCATCGTCTCGGTCTCGCTCGGCCTGGTCGCCAAGTCGATTCACCACTTCGGCACCGAAGAGCAGAAGCAGACCTGGCTCACGCGGCTGGTCGCCGGCGAGGCGCTGGGCTGTTTCGCGCTCACCGAGCCAGGTACCGGATCCGACGCCGCGCAATTGCGTACCCGCGCGGTGCGTGACGGCTCGGACTGGGTGCTGTCGGGCACGAAAATGTTCATCACCAACGGCACCTGGGCCGATGTGGCGCTCGTGTTCGCCCGTACCGGCGGCGAAGGACATCGGGGGATCAGCGCGTTCCTGGTGCCGACCGACTCCCCCGGCTTCAGTGCCCGGGAGATCCACGGCAAGCTCGGGCTGCGTGGACAGGCCACCGCCGAACTCGCGCTGGACGGCGTGCGCGTGCCCGACAGCGCCCGCCTGCACGCCGAGGGCAAAGGCTTCACCGTGGCGATGGCGGCGCTGGCCAAGGGCCGCATGTCGGTTGCGGCGGGTTGCGTCGGGCTGGCCAAGGCGTGCTTGGACGCCGCCGTCGGCTACGCCACTCAACGGGAACAGTTCGGCAAGCCGATAGCGGCCCATCAGCTCGTGCAGGAACTGCTCGCCGACATCGCGCTGGACGTCGAGGCGGCGCGGCTGCTGGTGTGGCGGGTCGCCGATCTCGTCGACCGCGGCGAGGAATTCGCGCTGGCGTCGTCGCAGGCGAAGCTGTTCGCTTCCGAGGCCGCGGTCCGCGCGGCCGATCGCGCGGTGCAGGTGTTCGGCGGCTACGGCTACATCGATGAGTTCCCCGTCGGCAAGTATCTGCGCGACGCCAAGGTGATGACCCTCTACGAGGGCACGAGCCAGATCCAGAAACTGCTCATCGGCCGCGCGCTGACCGGCGTCCCCGCGTTCTGACAGGAGTACCTCCGATGCACCGCTTCACCGACCGGATCGCCGTCGTCACCGGCGCGGCTCGAGGCATCGGCGCCGCGACCGCGCTGCGCCTCGCCGCCGAGGGCGCCGCCGTTGCCGTACTCGACCGCAACGATCCCGAGGAGACCGCCGCACGGATCACCGCGGCGGGCGGCGTGGCGCGCGGTTACGTTTGCGATGTCACCGACCGCACGTCGGTGCAAACCGTATTCGACCGTGTCGCAACCGATCTGGGCAGCCCGCAGATCCTGGTGAACAACGCGGGCATCACGCGCGACGACCTGTTCTTCCGCTTGGCCGAGGAAGACTGGAACGCGGTACTCGCGGTCAATCTGACCGGCGCGTACCACTGCGCCCAGATCGCGCAGACGTTCATGGTGGCCCAGCGGTACGGCAGGATCGTGTCGCTGTCGAGCCGGTCGGCGCTCGGCAATCGCGGCCAGGCCAACTACGCCGCCGCCAAGGCAGGCATCCAGGGGCTCACCGCGACGCTCGCGCTCGAACTGGGGCCCTACAACATCACGGTGAACGCGGTGGCGCCCGGCTACATCGCCACCGCCATGACCGCCGCCACCGCCGACCGGGTCGGTGTGACGGCCGAAGACCACCAGAAGGCCGCCGCGGACCGTACGCCGTTGGGACGGGTGGGACAGCCCGAAGAAGTCGCGGCGGTCATCGCGTTCCTCGCCAGCGACGAGGCGAGCTACGTCAGCGGCCAGACGCTGTATGTCAACGGAGGCGCCCGCTGACCTGCGCGAGCCCTGACCGAGGCACCCATCGGCCCGCACCTTCTGGACTTCGCGTCGGTAGCCCGTCCCGTCGTCGGCTCACCACGGGACCGGCCCGGTACGGTCGAAGAAACCGCCGGTCGGTCCGTCCGGCGGGAGCGTCGCCAGCCGCACGATCGCGTCGGTCCCTTCGGTGACGGTCTGGAAGCCGGAGTGACCGTTCAGATCCGTCGCGGTGTAGCCGGGGTCGGCCGCGTTGACCTGGATGCCGGGAAGCGCGCGGGCGTACTGCGAGGTGATCATGTTCAGCGCCGTCTTCGACGTCGGATACGGCAGGCCGAGCAACGTGGATTCGATGCGGGCCGGGTCGGAGGTCCGCGCCAGTGAACCGATACCGCTGGACACCATCACGATCCGCGGTTGCTCGGCGGCACGCAGCAGCGGCAGGAACGCGTTCGTCACCTGCACCGGACCGAAGACATTGGTTTCGAACACCGCGCGCATGTCCGCGGCCTCGACTTGATCCGGCAGCTTCCGGGTCCCTCCGATACCCGCGTTGTTGATCAGCACGTCCAGCCGCGCGGTGCGCTGCCGGAGCTGCTCGACCGCAGCCGCGATCGATGCCGCAGAGGTGACGTCGAGCGGGATGAACTCGACCGGCGCCCCCGTCGCGGTCAGCTCCGCCGCAGCCGCCTCCCCCAGCTTCTCGTCCCGCGCGGCCAGGAATACCCGCCAGCCCAAACCCGCCAATCTGCGGACGGTTTCGCGTCCCAAACCCTTGTTCGCCCCGGTCACCAGGGCCGTAGTCGTGTCGTTCACGGTGCCAGCGTCACGTGTCCGGCGCCTCGGCACCAGGGCTGCCAACTCCTGGGAGCAGCGATCCCACCCCGGCGCCGACCGGCTGCGGCATGATCGGGATGTGGATCGAACCGAGCTGGCCGCGTTGCTCCGGCAGGCGCGCGAGCGAGTGCGTCCGGTGGACGTCGGGCTGCCCGCGGGCTCGCGCAGGCAGGTGCCGGGACTGCGGCGCGAGGAGGTCGCCCAGCTCGCCGGCGTCAGCGTGGACTACGTGGTGCGGCTGGAACAGGGGCGCGGTCCCCGTCCGTCCAGCTCGGTGCTGGCCGCGCTGGCCCGCGCGTTGCGGCTCAACGACGAGGACCGCACGCTGCTGTTCCAGTTCGCGGGCGCGGCGCCTCCGCAGGAGGGCCGCATCGACATGGTGGTGCGGCCCAGCGTCTTGCGTCTGCTGGACCGGATGGCGGATCTGCCCGCGCTGGTGCTGTCGGCGAAAGCTGATCTGCTGGCTTGGAATCCGATGGCGACCGCGCTGCTCGGCGATTTCTCCGTGTGGCCGCCCACCCAGCGCAACATCATCTGGCAGCGTTTCCTGGGCACCGAACCCGGACGGGTGATGATGACACCCGCCGAGGCCGACAATGCCGCGGCGTTCTCGGTCGCCAGCCTGCGCAGCGCCCGCGCGCGCTACCCCGATGATCCCGGCCTCCTACGCCTGGTCTCCGAACTGCGCTCCCGCAGTCCACGATTCGAGCAACTGTGGAACGCACGGCGGTCAGGGCAGTGGCGCAGCGCGACGAAGACGATCGATCACCCGGACCTGGGCTCGTTGCGGCTGGACTGCGACACCCTGCTCGTCCCGGACACCGACCAAGCCGTCGTCGTCTATTCGGCGGCGCCCGGAAGCCGGGAAGCGTCGGCCCTGGAGTTGCTGCGGGTGACCGGTGTCCAGCGGTTCACGGTGACGGAGCCCAACGGCTAGCCACCGCCTTACGATGACAGCGTGCGCGACGATCCCTACTGGAATCACAACACCCGCTACCACCCCTGGCTGTTGAAGCAGGTGCCACTCTCCGCGCGCACCGCCCTCGACATCGGCTGCGGGGACGGGCTGCTGGCGGGCAAACTGGCCGGACGCGGGCTGGCGGTCACCGGGATCGACGTCGACCCGGACGTCATCGCCGCAGCCCCCGCGACGACGGGCGTGTCGCTCGAACAGGCCGACTTCCTCGACTACGCGGGGTCTTTCGATGTCGTCACCACCGTGGCCACGCTGCATCATGTTTCGCTGCGGGCGGGGCTCATGGCACTGCGCGACCTGGTCGCGCCCGGCGGCGTGCTCGCCGTGGTCGGGTTGTGGAAGATGACGCCGCGCACGGACTTCCACTACTTCCCGCTGGTGCCGCTCATCCGGGCGATGGACCTCGCCCACCGCGTCTCCTGGCCGAGTGCGCGAACGCGCGACCCAGTAGACGGATACGCCGAGATCCGCTCCGCCGCAGCGGAACTCCTACCCGGAGCGCGCGTGCGGCGGCGGCTCATGTGGCGTTACACACTGCTGTGGCACAAACCCGCATGATCGTTCATCGCGAGGACGCACCCGGCTAGAGTCGTGGCCATGCCGCCGCTTCGGGAGCACAGACCGCGAAAGGCCATCCGCACGCTGCCCGACCACGCCGTGCCGACGCCACCGCTACTACCCGGCGAGGAGGTGGACGTACGGCACGCAGGCGCGGCGTGACCACCCGCGCACTCGGCGGAATCGTCTTCGACGCCGCCGCCGTCGTCGCGTTCGCCAACCGCGCCAACTACGCCCAAGCGGTCGTCTGGGCGACGGTCGACGCGGGAAACACCATCGTCGTTCCGAGCACCGTTCTCGCGGCGGCGCGCACGCACATTCCGGCCGATCGGCTCGACATCCTGGCCGTGCTGGTCGGCCTGCCGCACACCGTCGTCCCGTCGTTCGACCGCACCGTGAGCCCGCCGCTCGCACCACTCGGCGGCGCGGCCTCCGCCGACGACACTCTCGTCGCCGCGGGCCATGTCACCCGCGAGGCGGTCGCCCGTACCTGGCCCTGCTTGACCAGCCGTCCGAGACGGCTCAGGCAGATCGATCCGCGCGTCATCATCGATCCGCTGCCGTGACTCGCGTCCGGCGGTTCAGCGCAGCAACGCGATGACCGGGGCGAATTTCTCCATGCTGTCCTCGAGAACGGTGATGTAGGTGATGCCGTAGCGATCGCGCCGATCGCGCAGGCGGTCGGCCATCTCCTCGGGAGTGCCCATGAGCAGGATCGGATGTTCCTCCGGGGAGTCGGCGACGTCCGGCGGCAGCGCCGGACCGAAGACCTCCAACACGCTCGCGCGCTCCTCGGGCGGCACCACCCGCTGCACGAGGATGTTGAACTCGACCTTGTCCAGCCGTGGACCGAGCAGATCCCGCACGTAGGCGACGCGCTCCTCGATCTCGTCGAGCCCGGCCATCTGCAGTGGCCCGCCGTTGCGCGCGGCCGCCGCGCCTGTGAAGGCGATGATGTCGGCGTGCCGCGCGGCCACGCCGAGCAAGCGATCACCCCATCCGCCGATGAGCACGGGCGGTCCCGACGGCTGCGCGGGTTGCGGCTGATACTCCGGATCGGCGAACAGGCCGCGCAATGTGATCACTGTCTGTTCCAGGTGCTCGACGCGCTTACTCCCGCTTTCGAACGGGATGCCCGCCGCCTCGAATTCCGCCTGCACGTAGCCCGCTCCGAGCCCGAGTTCGACCCGCCCGTCGGTGAACTGGTCGGCACCGGCCACGTCGCGGGCCAGCAGGACGGGGTTGTAGAAGGCGGTGTTGAGCACGAAGGTGTTCAACCGCACCCGCTCGGTCGCCTCGGCGGCCAGGATCATCGCGGGGAACGGTGCGGGCAGGCCGAGATGGTCGGCGACACCCACCACGTCGAAGCCGAGTTCCTCTGCTCGACGGCACTTTTCGATCCAATTCGACCGGGACTCGGGGACCACCATGTTGACACCGAACCGGAAGGGGCGCTGCGCAGTCACGTGTCCTGTCTAGCGAACCGGGCCGGACCGCCGCACTTCGGGGCCGGTTCAGCACTGGGCGAGCGCACCCGCGGCAACCACGATGCCGAGCAGCGCGACGACAGCGGCGGCCACCGGTACCGGCCTGCGCAGCGCCCGCCGGACCGGGCCGGGAGCGTTGCGCCCTGCGGCGTTCGCGCGCGAGGATCGTCGGGCGAACCAGCGCCGCGTCATGGCGACCGTGGTGATGATCAATGTCGCGATCAGTATGCCCGCCCCCTCAGACGCGTACGGCGCGCGGCGCGACCGCCCGGGAGGTGGACTTGCCTCGCGGTGGTTCGACGATCCCGTGCTGCAGCAAGCTTTCGGCGGTGTCCAGCACGGTTTCCCGGACCGGGCGCATGGTCCAGCCCAGTTCGCGCCGGGCTTTCTCGGCGCTGAGCGCCTCGGTGCGCCCCAGGGTCGGCAGGGTCAGCCGGACGCCCTTGTCGAAGATCGCGACGCCGCGCACCAGCCAATTCGGCAGCTGTCTGGTCGGCACCCGGAATCCGCGCGGCCCGAATTCCTCGCTGAGGATGCGCGCCATCTCTCCCATCCACAGGTGCTCGCCCGCGCAGATATAGCGGTTGCCGGCGGCCTCCGGCGTTTCCAGCGCGAGCCGATGCGCCACGGCGAGATCGCGCACATCCACCGGCGCCCAGCCGACGCGGGGCGTGCCGGGCACGTCCCCGGCGAGCAGTCTCCGTACGGGCTCGTGCGAGGTGCTCGTCGTGGTGGACAGCACCGGCCCCAGCACCATGCCCGGGTTGACGACGACCAGTTCGAATCGCTCGCCCGCCGGAAGCCGTGCGACGAAATCCCAGGCCGCTCGCTCGGCCAGCGTCTTGCTCTTCTGGTAGGCCGGGCTGCGCTCGACCACCGTCCAGTCGGCCTCGGTGCGCAGAACGTCCTCGGTGTGCCCGGCGACGATCGCCGCGATCGAGGAGGTGAGCACCACCCGGCGAACAGTGCCCGCGGCGGCGCAGGCGCGCAGCACGCGCAGCGTTCCTTCGACCGCCGTGTCGATGAGTTCTCGCTCGTCGTCGGGCGGGGTGGTGGGGAACGGGGAGGCGACGTGCAGTACCGCGGCGCTACCCGCGACGGCGGCTGCCCAGCCGTCGTCGCCGTTCAGGTCGGCTTGCGCGAACTCCAGTTCGCCCCCGGTTCGCCGGGCCAGTTCGACCAGGTGTGCCCGTTTGCCGGTGTCGGCGAGGTCGCGAACCGTCGCGCGCACGGCGTAGCCGTGCTCCAGCAATTCGGCGATGACGTGACCGGCGACGAAACCCGTTGCGCCGGTGACCGATACCCGTGTGCTCATTTCTTCATCCGTCTCGTGAAGTGGCTGCGCCGCACTCATCTGAGCGCCGCTCAGATAATCTAAGCACCGCATAGTTAGGTTGTCCAGGACACGTCGCATACGCTCGGACGGTGACGCGGACCAGTTACCACCACGGCGCCCTGCGCGACGCGCTGCTGGCCGCCTGCCTGCGTTTGATCGAAACCGAAGGGCTCGCCGCGGTCAGCCTGCGCCGGGTGGCCCGCGAGGCAGGCGTGAGCACCGCGGCGCCGTACCACCACTTCCCCGACCGAGCCGCGCTGCTGGCAACACTGTCCACCCAGGGTTTCCAGATGCTCGCAGCGCAACTGGCGGCCGCCCGCGCCGAGGCGGAAACGCCCATGGCCGCCCTGACCGCGCTGGCGAACACCTACGTGCGGTTCTCCCGCGAGCAACCGGCCTACTTCCGCCTGATGTTCCGGCCCGAACTCTCCCAGCCCGACAAGCATCCCGACACCATGGCAGCCGGCGACGCGGCTTTCGGAGTGCTGGCCGACGCGATCACGGAGTGTGTCCGCGCGGGCGCGCTGCCCGCCGACAAAGCCGACACACTCGCCGTCATGTTCTGGGGACTCGGCCACGGCTTGGCCTCGCTGTGGCTGGACGGACAGCTGGAGAAGCGCGCCGGACAGTTCGGGACCACCGGCTCGGCGTTGGTGGACGACGTGATGCGGACCTTCGCGACATTGATCGAACCCGGCGCGCCGCCGCTGCCCTAGAGTGAACGCCAGACGTTTGCTCCTCCGATGCTCCCCACACCGATCCGAGAGGACGACACGGATGACCGCGCAGCTGGATCCGACGGTGCAGGAGTTCGTCGACGCGCTCAACGCCAATGATCAAGACCGGTTCTACGCGGTGCTCACCGACGACGCCACCATGTCCGACGACGGTGTGGAGCGCAACCTCGCCCAGTGGACCGAAGCGGAGATCTTCGACAGCAATGCCCGGATGCAAGTCGAGTCGGTCGGCGACGACGGCACCGAACTGGTCGCCGACTACACCAATACACGCTGGGGCTCGATGCGAACCACCTGGCGATTCGTCCTGCGCGAAGGCAAGGTGAGCCGTTTCGAGACCGGGCAGGCGTGAATGCCCTTGCCAGCCTGCCGTCCGCGTTGACATCCTGACCTTCGTGTTCGTCGCGCCGCGTTACGGTACGGGTTCCCTGGCCGACCTGTTCCCCTCCGTCCTCGCCGGTCTCGGCGTGCCCGGCGAGGCGGACCGCCTCGGGCTGGGGCTCGACGCCGACCAAGTCTGCGTCCTGCTGGTGGACGGGCTCGGCTACCACGATCTGGTCGCGAATCCCGCTGCGGCGCCCTTCCTGTCCGGTCTCGCGCCGACCTCGCTCACGGCCGGTTTCCCGACGACGACGGCCACCAGCCTGGCCTCGCTCGGGGTGGGCGTTCCTCCCGGCGAGCACGGCATCGTCGGCTATCTGTTCCACGTCCCCGGCTACGACTCGCTGTTCACTCCGCTGTCCTGGCGGCTGCACGGCGTACCGAAGTCCGATCTGCGGAAGGAACTCGCCCCGACGGAGTTCCAGCCACGCACAACGGTTTTCCAGCGCGCCGCCGCCGACGGCATCGCCGTGGCCCAGGTGTCGCCGCGCGATCAGGCGGGATCGGGACTGACCGAGGCGGTTCTGCGCGGCTGCGAGTTCCGCCCCCAGCTGTCGTTCGGCGATCTCGTCGCCAATGTGAGCGAGGCGCTGCGCGCCGGTCCACGCTCGCTGGTCTACACCTACCACGGCGATCTCGACCTCACCGGGCACGTGCGCGGACCCGCCTCGCGATCCTGGCAGTTGGAACTCGCCCATGCCGACCGGCTCGCCGCCGCGCTCGCCGAGGAGTTGCCCGCCGGAGCGGCGCTGCTGGTGACCGCCGATCACGGCATGGTGCCACTGGACGACCGTATCGATTTCGACACCACTCCCGTGTTGCAAGAGGGTGTCCGGGCACTCGGCGGTGAAGCCCGCGCCCGGCACGTCTACACCGAGCCGGGCGCCGAATCCGATGTCGCGGCAGCCTGGCAGGCCACTCTCGGCGCGGACTTCGAGGTACTCGGCAAACAGGACACCGTGAGCCGAGGCTGGTTCGGGCCCACCGTGGACCCCGCGATCGCTCAGCGCATCGGCGATCTGGTCGTGGTCGCCCACGGGCGGCGCGGCGTCATCCGGACCGGCGCGGAACCGCTGCAGTCCCGGCTGGTCGGTCACCACGGTTCGCTCACCCCCGCGGAGATCGATGTTCCGCTGTGCGTCTTTCGCGCCTAGGGAGTGTTTCGAAGTAGTTGATGGGGTAGCACCGCTATGCGGTGCCACCCCATCAACGTGTTCAGCGGGATCTGTTGTCCGCGTTGGCATGTAGGTGAGGTCTCCGGTAGTTGGTTCAGCTGTCGAAGAAGAACCTTGAATACCGGAGACCTCGTGGCCAGCGTAACGGTGGTGGCGGGGCGCGCGGACCTGACCGATGCCCAGTGGGCCCGGTTGGAACCGTTGCTGCCCCGCAACAAGAAGGCGGGACGACCGCCTCAGTGGACGAAACGGCAGCTCATCGATGGGATCCGGTGGCGGACCCGAGTCGGATCACCGTGGCGTGACGTCCCGGCGGTGTATGGGTCGTGGCTGGCGGTGTATGGGCTGTTCCGGCGCTGGCAGCGCGCCGGAGTGTGGGTGTTGATCCTGAAGTTGCTGCAGGCGTTCGCCGACGCGGCGAACCGGATCGTGTGGCAGGTGAGCGTGGACTCGACGATTCTGCGGGCCCATCAGCATGCCGCCGGGGCTCGCCGCGACGGTGACGGGCAGGCCGAGCCGCCCGGAGGGGTGGTCCGCGAACCCGACGATCACGGGCTGGGCCGGTCGCGGGGCGGATGGTCGACGAAGTTGCATCTGGCTTGCGAACAGGGCTGCCGGGTGCTGTCGCTGCTGGTCACCCCGGGCCAGGCCGGTGACAGTCCCCAGTTCACGGCGGTCCTCGACGGCATCGAGGTACCCAAGACTGGTGGTGGCCGGCCACGATCACGACCGGTTCGGGTGCTGGCCGACAAGGCGTATTCCAGTCGAGGAAATCGGGAATGGCTGCGTCGGCACGGGATCCGGGTGACGATCCCGGTTCCAGCCGACCAGGCCGGCCATCGCCGCAACCGCGGCTCGGGCGGTGGCAGGCCGCCGGTGTTCGATCCGGTCGTCTACCGCGACCGTAACACTGTCGAACGTGGAATCAACCAGCTCAAACAGCATCGGGCGGTGGCCACTCGCTACGACAAACTCGCTGTCCGCTATCTGGCGACGGTCCATATCGCTGCGATCAATCAGTGGCTGCGACACGGGTGAGGACGGACCGAACAGCCCGCCCTCACCACTTCGAAACACTCCCTAGCTTGAGTTTTAACCTCTGGGCTGGGTTTTCAATACCCCGGGTGATCATGGGTGAAGCCCTTGGTTGATCATGTCTCCTTGCGACAGAAA
>NZ_JBSGEZ010000059.1:0-48388 GCF_053603155.1 Nocardia sp. NPDC004260
CGCCTGCCCCGGGCTGGGGAATTACGTGAACACGGCCCTGGCCGATTACGTGAACGAGAACCTGGATCTGGTGGGGAATTTCATGAACGCCGACACGAAGACCACTACCTAGCCACCGACCGCGCCGACATCACCGAATGGACGGTGTCGCTCTACGACGCCGCCGACGATCACCGCGCGATCTCCTACGCCGACGGCCCGACTTTCCTCGACGCCTACCGCGCCGCATGGGCCGCATTCCGCGCCGGAGACATCATCGAGTAACCGGCCGAACAGTGATCCGGATCACTACCAATCGAATTGCGTAATATGCGTGAAATGCGTAAGATTTTAAAACAGAAGGACAGCCCGAGAAGCGGAGGGTAGCAGCAAAAATGGGATACCGCCGGAAGAAGTACACCCCCGAACAGCGCGCCGAGCGCGACGCCGCAGACAAGGCCATCAAGGACGCCGCAGACGAGAAACTGACCGACCCCGAAGCCGTCGCGGCGATGGTCGGGCAACTCGTCCAGGCCACCTCGCCGAAGCTGCTGCGCTACTCGCTGCGCAATGTCGCGATGCTCTGGAACCAGGCCGAGGAACGCGGAATCACCCTCACCGACGTCGACAGCTTCAAAGGCTGGAAGGCCCGCGGCCGCAGCATTCGCAAGGGCGAGCGCGCGCTACGCATCGTCGCGCCCAAGGGCACCGAGAATGCAGAAGGCGGCGACACCGCCGAGCAGGAACCCGCCGAGTTCATCACCGTCGACGCCGACGGCCAGGGCGACGAGACCGCATACCGCACACGGTTTCGCATGGTGGTGGTCTTCGATATCTCCCAGACCGAAGGCATCGAGGATTTCGAAGGTGACCCGGTCGAGGTCGAACCCGTCGCCGACCCGGCCGGCGTCGTCCGCGCGAACCTGACCAGCCAGCTCGAGCGCCTGGGTTACGCCGTGGCCACCACCGACGACGAGCAGCCCGCGCCCGTCGTCGACGACGACGCTCACGCCGTCACCGTGTCCGCCGCCCGGCCGGTCGTGCAGTTGGCCCAAGCCGTCGCCGAGCTGATCACCCGCCCGGCCGACCAGCGCCCGCGCCCCGTCCACGCCGCCACCGGCACCGCCACCACCGCCGAGCCCCGCCCGGCCGCCGCGCCGGGAATCCAGCTCGATCTGGGCGAGTTCGGCGAGGGCCGCGCCGTCGTCGAGATCGACCACGACAACGGCCGCGCTTACTACCGCGTGACCGCCTCGAACGTGCGCGGTTGCTTCACCGTCGCGTTCTACGAGCCCGCCGAGCAGCGCGAACCACGCGCGGTGAACGTCGTCTACGGCTACGACAACGGACGCGGCGGCCCGTGGGCCCACGGCGGCGAAGGCCAGAAGCGCCCCGAGCGGCCGACGGTGAACGGAATTCGGCTGGTCGCCCAGTCGACGCATATCACGCTGGCGGAGATCGAGACCATGCGCACGATCTACGTCATGCGCATGGTTGCGGGCCGCTACAACCCCTACAGCGAGCGCGTACCCGACCGGACCGAGCAACGCACCCGCGCCGTTGTGCGCGCCATCCTGCGCCACTTCGCCCAGCTGCCCGAACTGCCCGAACTGTTCGCGCGCGCCGCCGCACTCGACGCCCCCGCGTTGCAGCGAATCCACAACGAACGCGCGGCCATGATATCCGCGCACATCACCAGGCTCGAGCACGAGCGCGAGGAGGCCGAAACGCAACGCCGCTACTACGCGAGCCTTGCCGCCGGAGGCGAGATCGACGGAACACAGCTCGAAATGTTCTCCGCCTGACCCACCCCAACACTGAACCACCCCGGGCCGACCCATGCCCTCAATGCGTGACAAACGCAGACAGAGAAGGGCGGCCCGGGTCACCGACAGGCACCGCCGCCGGTGCCCCGCAGAAAGGACGCCCCCGAGATGACCACAAACGCCCCCGAATTCGACCGAGTCTTTACCGCCTGCAGTGGCCGCCCCTTCACCGTCCGCTACGTCCCCGCGGGCGCACCGCTCATCACCGCCAGCGGCAAACTCCGCACCGACGCCGCGCCCGTCGTCGAGTTCTACGACGCCGCCCAGATCGGCACCCCCGCCGCGCACGGCCACCCCGCCGGACAGTTCACCGGCGCGAGCTACCACGTAGACACGCTGCTCAGCCCGGACGAGAGCGGCACCGGCAGTTTCTCGCTGGCCGGAGGTGTCGACGCCTGGAGAATCGACGCCGACACCCTGGCCGACATCCGGGCATGGATCGCCGAGTACGGCACGCCCACCGCGGCGAAAGCGCGCAACCTGGCAGGCCACCCCGTACGCAACCGCGGCCGCCGCGCTCAGCGTCACGCCGAACACTACGGCCCGGCCGAAGCGTTCCGGCCCTACACCGCCCCCGGCGGCATCGAATGCGGCTGGTACGCCCGACACGGCACCGCCGATTGCGGCCACGAATACACCAACATCGACGCCGACGGCCGCGCCGGGATCGGCACCGGCTACGGCATCGATCCCGATACCGATCTGTCCCACTGCTACCGCTGTATGGACGACCGCGCCCGCGCAGTGCTTGAGGCCCTGCCTCACGGGCCCGGCCGCGTTCTCGCCTATGTCGCCAGCGACGGCCGCACCCTGACCACCTGGAGCGGTGGCGAACTGGCCCGCGTCATCGACCACCGGCGCGGCCGCCGGTCGGACTGGTGGAAATTCCAGCGCGGGCGCCGCACCTTCTACGGCCGCAACGCAGGCCCCGGAATGGCCGTCATAGTCCGCGCCTACAAGGACACCGCCCCGCTCAGCGCATAATCCCCGACCCCGCCGACCGACCCGCACCCGGGCGGTCGGCGGGAGCCGCCCGGATCGGAACTCCGCTGCGCTCCGTGCTGCGCCTTCTCGAGCGGCCAGCACCCAGCGCACGCCGGTCGGTCCTGCCGACCCGCCCGAGCACACCACCACACCCACACCCCACCACCGCCGGAAGGGACCCCACCATGCCCCCGATCACCCTGCTGCACCGCCGACTGATCGCCCTCGCCGTCGAGGACTACGCACCCGGCTACGTCGCACCGCTGCACTGCCCGTGCGCCGCGCACGACGCTGCCCGCTACGTCGCCGCCTACGACCTGCCTGCACTGGTCCCCGTCTACGGACTCAAAGCCCTCGAACACGCCGCCCACCTCCACATCCAGCACCACCCCGAACTCCTCGCGCGCACCCCCGCCGAATGCGCAGCCCGCCACGCCGCCCGGGAACGCGAAGGCAGGCGCCTCGCCGCGGCCGCCGTCGCCGCCCACCGGGACGGACACACCCAGCGCGCGGCACTGCTCATCGACGACGCCGAGCTGATCAATCCCCGATTCGACTGGAGCGGATATCGCGCCCTGCTGCCCGCCGCACCGATCTTCGCGGCCGCGGGATAACCACCCGGGCCACACCGCGCAACCCGCCCGGCCGAGGCTCCAACAACCATCACCCGGCGCTAAAGAACTGCGCCAGAACGGAACCCACGATCATGGCAACCGCACAAAGCCGTCTATACACTCGAGAGCAGCGCGCCAGCACCCCGAGGAGAACACCCGGCCGGCGGGCGCGATTCGCCGATTCGGCCTCGGGAGGACGGGGAATGCAGGCACACAGCACCGACCCGGCCGAGGAAGGCCCCGACCTCCGGATAGCACCCGAACTCGCCGAAACCGTCCCCGAGGAAACCGACCCCGAGACCGACGTATACGCCGCGATCGCCGAACACCTCGAAGCCCGCACCCTGGTGGTCGCCAAACCCGAAAACCACCTTGTCGCCGCAGTGCTCAACTCCCCCACCACCCAAGCCGCCGACGTGCTGGCAATCGTGGAGGACACCGACATCGAAGGCTACCTGCCCTCGATCGTCATCCGGGTGATCCGCCAACTCGTCGACATCGGATGCGAGCCCACACCCCAAGCCGTCATCGCCCGCGCCCGCGGCCCCCTCGAACTCGAGGGCGTAGGCACGTACTCAGCGCCCCCGTCGTTGCCCCGACTCGTGCTGTACGTGTCCGAGGTCTACACGATGGGAATGCCGGTCCGCCCCTGGGCCGACGCCTACCAAGTCGTCGAGGACAGCTACCGACGCTCATTCGAAGAAGTCGGCCGCCGCATGGCGCAGATGGCCGAGGCATGCGCAGACGTCGAAGACCTCGAGCAGTTGACCGGTGAAGCCGTGCGCCAGTGGCGAGCCGACTGGTACCGCCTACGCCGCCTCCGTGCACTCGCCTACCCGGCCCCGGCGAAGCCACTGGCCGCCGTCCCCGGGCCGGACGACGACGAACCCCCGCCGCCGCCCGAACACCCGTAGACGACCACGATCCGCCGCAATCGCCCAACAGCCACACAATGCGTAATTTGCGTGATATGCGTGTTGCAGATAAAATAGAGTTGCGCCGGACGCAGGGTACGCGCCCGGCGCGACGACGACGATCCGCCGAGAACACCAAGGAAACAACCACATGACCAGTCGCGTATTCGACCGAGCGCGCCGCAACCAAGGCTTTCGAAATCAAGCCCACCTGGACGCATTCTTCGCCTACTACGACCACGTACGCGGCGACTGCGCGGTGTGCGGCACGCCCGGCCTGGCCCACTGGAACGAGGCCGACGCATCCTGGCAGCCCACCATGCAGATCTGCCCCACCGGCCGCGAGCTGAGCGAGCGCGCACGATGACCCACCCGAACCCCGCCCCCACGCTCACGGCCGAGGAAATCGACGCCGCCACCGCCAACCTGCGCGCCATGCTCAGTCGCAACACCCCCTCGGTCGCCAGGATGCAACGAGCCATCGCCGACCTGACCGAGACCGCGAGCCGCGCCGAGGGATACGCCCGCACCGCGGGCGCCGAAGCCGAGCAGTGGCCGCCCGAGACCGAATACGCGCAGCAGTGGCGCGCCAAGGCCGAGCACTACCGTCGCGCGGCCGCCATCGCGCACGCGCGCACGGAGGTCGTGCGCGCCTGGATGCAGACCACGGCCGGCCGCAGTCACATTCACCGGTTCGCCGCCCATCCCCTCACCGGCAACGTCATCTGCGAGTGTGGGATGAACGAGGTCGCGGCCGAAACTCTGGATCCGGATTTCGTCACCTCATGCTGTGGGTGTTCGGCGAGCAAGAACGGGCCCGACGGTCGCCCATACAGCCTCACCCCCGGCACCATCACCTACTGCTTTGCCTGCCAGGGCGACAGCCCCGTGATCCACCGCGACCAATGGCAACCCGCAGTGTGCGCCGCGTGCGGGAAAACCAGCACCGAGGCCGGATGCCCCAGCGACTGGACGATGCACTGGCGAACCCCGCACTCGGCGACGATCTCGGCCCAATCCTGCGGCGGGGAGTGCGCCGACAAGGTCGAAGCACGCCGCAAACCCAGCGGAATCCTCTACCGGATCGCCCGCTCGGTATCCGGACACGTCAAACCCGAGCCGTCGCAGTAGCGACACCACCACAACCCACCCGGGCAGATCGGCCGGTGCCCTCGCGACACCGGCCCACACCCCGGCGGAACTCCGCTGCGCTCCGTGCTGCCCCAGCTGCGGCCACGACCCAGCCGCACCGGCCAGCGCAGCCGTCTCATCCAACCCCGAGAACAGGAATTCCCCATGCAAGCCACCGACACCGTCACCGTCGCCGTCCGGCCGATCACCGGCCCCACCGGTGCACCCGCTGACTGGCGAATCCTCGACGTCACCCACGGAAGCCTCGACCACCCCGAGGCCATCGGCGAGGAAATCTACGCACACCTGCGCGCCGAGAATCCCGACCACCACGGCTACCACGCCAACATCGCCATCATGGTCAGTCCGGACGTTCCCGGATACCCCGCCGGATGCAGCATCCATACCGAACACCGTCCCTACAACGGATACACCGGATCGGACTACCGCCGCGCGTGGCGCGAACACTGGAACTGCGAACACGACCGCTTCGGAACACCCGGCATCGACCCCAACCGACCGCGCAGCGCAGAAGACCTCGCCGCCGCGGTGTTCAACCGAGTTCCCGACACCATCGAGGAATGGCACGGGCAGCCGGGCCACCAATTCATGATGCTCACCAACGGAGATCTGGCCCAGTTCTGGGAAGGCGACTACCCCGACATCCAGACCGGCGGCGAGGTCCACTGGACCATCCCCAGCCTGACTCTCGAGCCTGCCGAGGGAACCAACCCCGACATCAGTACCGTCGCCGAACTCATCTGCCGAGCAGCCGAGCACGACCCAACCAACACCGACTGAGCCGCAGCCGAAGCACCGAGCGACACACCTACACAAATGGCCCTTGGTCCGCACCACCGCGGACCAGGGGCCATTTGCCGTTACCACAAGGACGCTACGCGGTCAGATCGGCACCGCTCGGCGGAGCCTCGCCCGCCCTGTCCTCCGCCGCGGCCAGCGCCGTAGCGGGCGCAACCGAAGCCACCGACCGCGGCCCCGATCGCGGCCTTCCTCGGCCCCCATACGCGGCACGGGTTTTCGGCCGCGTCGGTGCGAGCTTCACACCATCGACCGTGAGACCGAGACGCTTCAACTCCGATTCATCAAAACCTACCGCCACCGCCTCCGCGTAACGCGCGCGGTAGTTCTCGTGCACCTCGAGCACCGAAGCCGCGGCCGCATGCAGCGCTCGCCCCGCCGCGATCTTGCGTTCGGCTTCCGCGCGAACCGCTTTCTCGAAATCCTCCAGATCCGTCATGCACCAATCCTACGGATGCCCAACCGCATTACCCCGCTCACGAGCATGGCCCCCACCGTGCCGCCCCGCCCGTCGCAACGTGCGCCAGGACCAGGCCGGCCCGGGGTCCTTCCGCGCGCCCGGATCTGCCTCACGGATACCGGACCGGCCCTCCGGCGTCCAGGCCCAGCCCAAGGGTCGCTTCGCGAGCCTGGACGCCGAAGAACCGGCCCGGTATGGCTGCGCCCAGATCCGCACGCACGAAAGGACCCCGGCCAGCAAAACCGCCATCCCGACTCACCGCGCACACGCGCGCCCCGACGAGGCGTGCGCGGCGCATCCGCACACCCAGCGAACGAGAACGGAGCCTTATGCCCACCCCCGACGAATTCTTCCTCTACGTCTGCGCCACCGACGCCGGAACCGACGCCCGCGAGGCATTCGATCGAGCCCACCGATGGTGGGCCATCGAAATGGACATGGCCTACTTCAAGGACCTCGACCGGTACGGACAATGCCCCCGCGACGACCAGAAACCCAACCACGAGGACTACATCCGAGGCACCATCGCCTCACGTGCCGATTTCATCACTGTCACCGACACGCCGCTCACCCTCTCCGAAGCCGAACATCTCGCCGCACATCTGCGGACCGTCCACCCGATCGTCGCCACCTCCAAAAAGGTTGCCGGAGCCATACCGGTGCGCGGCGATGTCGTCAGCCACACAGTCGATATCGCGATCCCAGAGCGCGACCTCACCGAAGGCTTTCGCGCGTGGCTCGACCACGCAGCCAAGGCCGCCGTGACCGCCACCTACCCGAGCGAAACGCTTGAGGAAATCGGGTTCTACTACCAGCACCAGGACGACGGAATCGAACAGATCCGCGCGGACCTCTACACCCGAGGCACCCCAGACCAGCACACCGGCTGGGCGTTCTTCGCCTAGCTCCCCTGCCGTGCCGTCGGTCCGTGCAGCAGCCGAACGACGGCACGGCAGGCCGTCCGCTGAACTGCCAACGGAAGCGGCGGGACCACGAGCCACCGCCGCACCCCGGCATGATCAGCCGAATTCCAGCGCAGCAGGCCCGTCCAGGCCGCTTTGAATCGCCCCACCCCACTGAAGAGTTGACGCTCGCGACAGGCTGCCTTCGCGCGAGCAAGTTATATACTTAGACCGTCTAAGTGAGGGACGCCGTTGCGCCGCCAAAGCACCCGTGCTGCACTGGAATCGGCAGTTGCGACCGCGGGGCGACGCGGTCCGCGCAGACGGTGAAAGGCGGTGGCTCCGTGGGTGACGCGCAGTCCACCAACGCATCCGAGCCGCGGGCGGTGCGCATACTTACCAAGTCCCGTGCCCGCAATGCTGCAAGAGCGAACCGCCGTCGCCGCACCGCCAACAATCCAGGCGGCCCACGCACGCACAGGGTCGACGTCAAGCTGACACCAGAAGAGAAGACCGAACTCCTCGAGCTGGCGGCCATCGCTGATGTCACCCCGGCACGTTTGCTCCGTGAAGCTGTCTTCGCCGCCGAGATCCCGGTTTCCCCAGACGAGTTTCGGGAACTGGTGCACGAGCTGTTCCGAGTGCAGAACGCACTGCGCAGCATCGGCACCAACTTGAACCAGATCGCCAAGGCCGTCAACGCCACCCACGAACACGGCGACCAGGCCGACGAACTTGCCCGCGTGTACGCGACCGTGACCAGATACGCCGATCGCGCCAGCACTGCCATCGAGGTGGTGACGCGCTGGTGATCCCGAAAATCTCACGCGGTGCGCGAATGAGCGGGCTGATCGCCTACCTCGTCAGCGTCGGCCCGGATATGGACAACGAGCACGAGCACCCCCACATCGTTGCCGGGCATGCTTCCGTGGTCGGGCTGGGCTTTTCCGGCGATCTCAGCGTTGCCCAAGGCTTGGCGATCGCGCGCGAGATCGACGCGCCGCGCCGCGCTTTCGGTGTCGAGGTGTCAGTTCCGAACTACCTCCGTGATTCGGTGGGAAAGACGATCATCGGATCAGATGGTCGGCCGGTGCTGAATCCGCTCGAACCAAAACGTGAAGGCAACGTCTGGCACTGCTCGCTGAGCCTGCACTCCGAGGAAGGCCAGTTGCCCGACGAGAAGTGGGCTGCCATCGCGCAGGAGTTCATGGATCTGATGGAGTTCTCCAGCCGTAGGTCCGGGCGTGCGGATGCGCGGTGGGTCGCGATCCGACACGGCCTGTCAGCACGCGGCAACGACCACATTCACATCGCCGCATCCGCTGTCCGCGAAGACGGCACGAAGGTCAACACCTACAACGACTTCGTACGTGCTCAGACTGCCTGCAAAGTACTCGAACAGCGTCACGGCCTTCGGGTGGTCCTCGGCCGCCACGATGGCCGAACCACCCGCGGCTACCACCGCGCCCAGGTCTACGCCGCTGCCCGTGCTGCGGGCATCGCCCGAGGGGAAGCCAAGCAAGCCATGCGCACCGCCACTATCGAACCCGAACGTGACACCGTCGAACGCGTCGTGCGCGCCTCGCTCGCCGCTTCGCGCAGTGAAGCTGAGTTCGTGCGCAACTTGCGAAGCCAGGGCGTGCTGTTCCGCCGCTCCCGCGATCCCGAAACCGGAGAGGTGCGCGGCTGGTGTGTCGGTCTGCGCCCACCTCACCGCGGAGGCGGCGGCCGTCGGCGGCCGCCGATCCTGCCCAGCGGCGGGTCGATTGCCTCTGACCTCACCCTGCCCCGGCTGCGCAACAATTGGGACGACACCCCCGGCGAGCGCGCCAACGCCGAACGCGAATGGCGCGAGGCAGAAGACGCACTCGCGCGGTACTTGAACGGCGACGAGTCCGCCGTTCCCGCGCGCTCGGGACCGCTTCCCGCTGCGGTGCAGCGCGCGGCGCCGCCGTCGCGACGCGACATCAACGCTGCGGTCGCCGAACTCGAGGGATGGGCCAATACGTTTTCGTCGATCCCGGCTCAGGACACCGCCGCATTCGCTGCGGCCGCACGCCAGGCCGCCGGAGTCATGTCGGCGTGGTCACTGGCCTACGAGAGCAAGCCCGGAGTGATGGCGCGCGCCGCGCGGACCTTGAGTTCGTACGCCCAGCTGCCCGCACACCAAGACACGCGATCGCCGCAATGGAATCGCCGCAACAGCGCCAGCGGCTGGGCGGTGATCCTGCTCGCCTCCCGGGCACACGCCAATCCGTCATTGGCGAATCTTGCCGTGCTCCACCAGATCGGCCGCACCGTTGACGCCATCTCGCGCGCCGCGTTCGCCGCGGGCGAGGTTGCTCGCGCCCGCCAGCTCGCCGCGCTCGCCGCCGGAGAACTGAACGAAATTCATCAGCGGTTCGCAAGCGTCGGCGCGAGCAGCACGGCGGCGACAGCAACCCAGGCGCCGCAGGCCCCCGCGCGGATCGCGGAGGCAGCGTCCGCCGTCCGGCGCGAGTTCGAACTGCCCGCCGGTGATGTGCCGCATCGCGCCGCCGCGTCGCGCCGCGACCGGCCGCGCCAGGGTGTGGATCCGACACGGTTCGGTCGGATGCGCCGTACCACCGGATCGTCGACACCAAGCGCGGATCCGGCACTGGAACCGCATGAGTACGACAGCCATGACATGACCGCCCCAGAGACCCAGCGGGGCGCGAAGCCGTCGCGAGACCACGACCGCAGCCAGCAGGCCGGACTACACCGTGAACCGCCGCGGACCCCGGACCGCGACCTCGACGATCGCGAACGCTGAGCCCGCGCCGCCGCGCGGCGCGGCAGTTCGGCGCGATCGGCTCAGACGTCGAGCTCGAAACTCAACTGTCCGGACGTCACCGCAGACCGGCGCGGCGCGGTAGTTGCCGCGACCGAGGAAACGAACAGAGCGCGCACCGCCGGGGAATCGACATAGGTCTGTCCCATTCGCGCAGCGACCTCAACCGCTGACAAGCCGGATGCGTACAACCGCTGCTTGACCGTCGCCCGCAGCATCGACGGCGTCAGCCCGTCGATACCGGCGTCCTGGCCGATCTCGGCGACGATGTACTCCAGACTCTGATCATCCTGGATCCGCCCGTACCGAGTCAGGGTCAAGAACAACGGCCCGGATTTCGCGCGCCGTCCCAGCAGCGTCGCGCGAGTAGTGCGCCAACCCAGCAGCACCCAAGTAGTCGCCTGCGTCAGCGCCACCCAACGCTCCTGGCCGCCTGGCGCCGTCAACCGAACTCGACCACCGCGCGCGGACAACTCCGCATCGTCGAGATCAAGTCGACGCACCTCAGACGGCCGGGGCCCGACATCCAACGACAGCACCATCAGCGCGTAATCACGGGCTGTCCGCGCTGCGGCGGCATCCAGCACCCGCGCCTGCTCGACATCAGACAAAGTCGGCGGCCGCGCGCGATCGACGGCCACAGGATCCACCAGTACCGGCCCCAATCGAAGCCACTCGTAGAACGCACGGATCGCGGCCAAAGTCACCTTGCGCGTAGCCGGCGTGGTCGTACTCAGATAGTCCAGCACCGCCTCATCACGTGCCGGCGAATCGGTGAACGCCTGCGGATGCGCGTCGGTGTGCACCAGCCACTTCACGAACCCGCGAGCCCGCTTGTAGTAGGTGACCTGGGTCCACGCGGCGAACCCCGCCCCCGCCAGATGCAACCGAAACTCGTCACGCATCGGCCCCTCGAGCGCAGCCGGACCACCGGCGTACAGCCGAGCCAGATCAGCACCGGTAAGCCGCAGCGCGTCCACGAATTCCCACCTCCAAAGCCACTCGTAACGAACAACAATCGCAGAGTCCCCCGACAAACTCGAGCGCTCGAGTTACCCCTAGCGTCGGCAGCAAACGCTGGGGGTAACTCGAGCTGCCTGCTTGGAACCGGGACAACCCAGCAGCGTGCTCGGAGTGGTCGGTGACGATTCATGCACCTCCGTGGCTTCGCGATGCCCGGCACGCCGGTGTAACGACTCCTCCACATGCGGACCGATCGGTCCGATATCATCGAACATATGTTCGGTAAAGCGTCTGTGGAGACTCTGGTTGGCCTCCCCCGCGACCAGCAGCTCGCCGCCCTGCGCGCCCGCATGGCAGCCATCCCAGGACGCGTCGGCTCGATCGAGCCACCACCGCTGCCCACCAGCTCGGCGAGCACGGTTATCCCGGTGCCCGGCGGGTTGGGTGAGGCGCTGCCGGAGGGCGGCCTGCCGCGCGGCGGTGTGGTCGCCTGCACCGGCCGCAGCACCCCGTTGCTCGGTTTGCTGGCGGCCGTCACCGCCGCCGGTGGATGGGTCGCCGTCATCGGACAGCCGCAGCTGGGGTTGTTGGCCTTCACCGAGATGAACGGTGACCTCACCCGGCTGGCTCACATCCCCGACCTGAAGGGCGAGGACCCGCTCACGATCGCCGCCGTTCTGCTCGATGGCGTCGACGTCGTTGTCTTGGACGTCGCCGGGGACGCGCCGCCGAGCCGGATGCGCGCCGTGCTGGCCCGGCTGCGCAGCCACGAGGGCGTCCTCGTCGTCACCGGTCCACGATGGGCGCGGCCGGATCTCGAGATCCGGTGCGAACTTGCCGGATACATCGGTCTGGGCCGCGGGCGGGGAAGGCTACAGGCGATGACGTTCGACATCCAGGTCACCGGCCGTAGGGCGCGGCGGCCGCACACCACCCGTGTCCAGCTCGCCGGGACCGGCGCCCAGCGGTGCAGTTGGACGCGGCAGGCCCCGGCCGCCACCGCGGTGCCTGCGGTGCCGACGTCGATCGCGCGGATCGGGTAAGTGTGTGATGAACGACGATCGCTATGCCGCCATCCGCATGCTGCAACCGCCCCGGCCGGTCCGCCTTGATCCGCGGCGAGCATGGGTGATGCCAGCCCGCGAGCCGGAGCGCGTCATGCCGGTGACGTTGGGCGAGAAGGCCTTTTCTTTCGATCTGCGCCTCGGGGAGGAATGGATCCCGGCGATCGCCTACCGATGGGCGCGGTTCAATATCGGGACCACTCCCATATGGTTTGCCGAGATCGAGGTCCAAGTCATGACCAAGAACGGGGTCAGTGGAACCAGTCTGCGTCAGTGGGTACCTTTTGACGCTGTCGAACCGGCCTGATCAGCGTCGGGAATCTGCGGCGCGGGTCTCGCGTGGTTACTGGTCGAACTGGCCGATGCCGGCCTCGACGAGCCGCCGGAGGATGCGTTCAACGGATGCGACATCGCGGCCTGTGATCGCGGCCAGCTCGGCGACCGGCCAGGGCCCGTCTCCGTGCAGCTGGACTGCGTGGTGGATCGCGCGGAACGTTTCCAGGTCGTAGGCATCCTCGGCGAGTGGTCCGAGTTCGGCGGTCGTCTGGTCCAGCCACTGGGCCGTGGGGTCATCGCTGCTGAGCAGCATCCGCTCGCACTCTGCCAGCGACAGCGCGCTGGCAGAGTGTTCGGCGATCTTTCGGATCACAGCGTCCCACTCGGGGGTCGAGGAACAGTTTCGCGAGATCCGGCGCTAGCGATCCTGATGCGGGTAACGGGGTTGGCGGGTAGGTGATTTCATGTCGCGGTGACGGATGAGGGTTACGGCCGATTCGGGTCGTATTCACGGGTTGAGCTGGAGAGATTCTTCTATCTCGATGATGAGGACCGGCGGTTGATCGCGGCCCGCCGCCGTGACTACAACCGCCTTGGATTCGCGCTTCAGATGGTGACGGTCCGTCACTTGGGCATGTTCCTGGTCGATCCCCTGGATGTGCCGACAGAGGTGGTCGAGTATGTCGCTGAGCAGCTCGGCATCGCCGATCCGGCGTGTCTGAAGAGTTACGTGGATCGGGACAAGACCCGGCTCGAGCACGCGTGGGAGATCCAGCGGGAGTATGGCCTGGTCTCGTTCGGCCAGGTCGAGGCGGAGTTGGTGGCGTGGATCGCGGATCAGTCGTGGATGACCGGCGACGGCCCGAAAGCGATCTTCGACGGCGCGGTGGCCTGGCTGCGGGAGCGCCAAGCGCTGCTGCCGGGTATTACGACGTTGGAACGGCTGGTCGGGGAGGGCCGTAAGGCGGCCGATCGGCGGCTGTGGGCTCAACTCACGGGAGGATTGTCGGGGTCGTCGAAGGCATCGTTGCGGTCGCTGCTGAGCCCGCCCGCCGATGGCAAAGGGCGGGTCACCGAGTTGGAGCGGCTGCGTAAGGGCGTGTTCCGGCCCACCTCGAAGGGCATGGTCGCAGCGGTGGCCCGGTTGTCGGACCTGATCAGGGTCGGGGTCGATCTGGATGTGTCGCAGGTGCCGCCGCGCCGGCTGGTCGGGTTGGCGACCTACGGGTTGTCGAGCAAGGCGCCCCAGTTGCGCCGGTTGGAGCCACTGGAGTATCGGCTGGCGGTTTTGGTGGCGACGGTGAAGGTGCTGATCGAGCGGGCCACCGACGACGTTCTCGAGTTGTTCGATCTGCTGATGGTCACCGACCTGTATTCCAAGGCCGAACGCGAATCCAGGGACGAGAAGCTACGCCGCTACCCACGGGTGTCCCGGCACGCGGGCAAGCTCGCTGCCGCGGTGAAGGTGCTGCTGGAGATGACGGAGGTGGGACCGCAGCTGAGCTTGGAGATGATCTGGGACCACATCGAGAACAACGTCACCAAGGGTGAGCTGCGCAGAGCGGTCGCCGCGATCGAAGTACTGGTCCCGGCCGACGACGCGGAGTTGAACGGGCAGCGGCTCACCGAGCTGGCCGGGAGACTGGCGACGGTGCGCACATTCCTGCCCCCGATGATGCGGGTCGTCGAGTTCGGTGCGACCCCAGACGGCGCGGCGGTGCTGGCGGCGACAAAGACTCTTGGTGAGTTGATGACCACGAAGACGAAACTGCCCGCAACCTGGCTCGATGCCCGCAAGGTCGATCACGACCTGATCAGCAAGGCATGGAAACGCCTCGTCTATCGGGAAGGCCGCCCGGCGGAGACGGTGGACCGCGCCGCCTACACGTTGTGCCTGTTGGAGCAGTTCCACCGCAATCTCAAACACCGCAACATCTTCGCGCCACACTCGTCGCGGTGGCGCGACCCCCGCGCCCAGTTGCTGTCTGGGGCGGCGTGGGAACGGACCCGCGAGGCGGGCATGAACGCGCTGAACCTGCCCTCGGACCCGGCGACGCTGCTGGCCGATCACGCCGCCGCGGTGGATGCCGCCTACCGGCAGGTCGCCGCTCGCCTGGACGGCGACGGCCCTGCCAGCATCGACGAGGACGGCAAGCTGCACCTGGCCGCACTCGAGGCAGTGCCGGACCCGCCGTCGCTGACCGATCTGCGTCGGCGCGTCGAGCGGATGATGCCAGAGGTCGATCTGCCCGAGATGGTCTTGGAAGTGATGTCGTGGGTGCCCAGGTTCACCGAGGCGTTCGTACACGCCTCCGGCAATGACGCCCGCGTCGCCGACCTCGGATTGTCGGTGGCCGCGGTGCTGTGCGGGCATGCGATGAACGTGGGTTTCAAACCGGTGACCAGTCCCGGTGTGCCCGCGCTGCCCCGGGACCGGCTGCATCACGTCGACCAGCACTACGTGCGACTCGAGACGATGAGCAACGCAAACGTCGCGCTGATCGAGGCCCAAGCGCGGGTGCCGTTGGCGCGGACCTGGGGTGGCGGGCTGCTGGCGTCGGTCGACGGCATCCGGTTCATCACCCCGGTCCGCACGATCCACGCACGACCGAGCCCACGATTCTTCGGACGCCGACGAGGCATCACCTGGTTGAACATGCTCAATGATCAGGCCGCCGGCCTGGCCGCCAAGGTCGTATCCGGCACCCCACGCGACTCGCTGCACATCGTTGATGTGTTGCAGAGCCAGCGCGGCGGACAGGTGCCCGATTCGGTCATCACCGATACAGGATCGTACAGTGACATCGTCTTCGGTCTCCTGCATTTGACCGGCTACCAATACCGGCCGCAGCTGGCGAACCTGCCCGATCAGCGCCTGTGGCGGTTCGACATCCACGCCGACTACGGGCCACTGGATCAAGCCGCCCGCGGTCGCATCGATGCCGAGAAGATCGCCACGCACTGGCAGGACATATGCCGGGTGGCGGTGTCGATCCACTCCGGTGAGGTCTCCGGTCACGACGTGACCCGCATGATTTCCCGCGATGGGCGGCCGACCCCGCTGGGGGAGGCGATCGCGCACTACGGCCGGATTTTCAAGACTCTGCACATCCTGCGGCTGGCCGACGACGAACCCTACCGGCGCGAAGGCAAAGCCCAGGCCAACCTCGTCGAAGGCCGCCATGACCTGGCGCGGCGGATCTACCACGGCCGCAAAGGGGAAATGGTGCGCACCTACTACGAGGGCATGGAAGACCAACTCTCAGCACTCGGGCTGGTGCTCAACTGTCTCGCGCTGTGGAACACCATCTACAGCGACCGCGCCTTGGAACAGCTTCGTGCACAGGACTATCCGGTCCGTGAGGAGGACGCTGCCCGGTTGTCGGCGTTCATCCGCAGCCACATCGGCATCGACGGGCACTACGCCTTCCACCTGCCCGACCTCGGCGGAACACACCGCCCGCTACGTGATCCCGACGCCCGCGACGACGACTGACACCTGACTTTTCGGGTTCGCGAGCCGGAATTTGCGCACTGACCGGGGTGCGGTAGTGGCTTACCTGCGTACGGCGTAGACCTGGGCCGGGGGGCCCGGCCGACTCTGTCTCCGCTGTTCCCGGCATCGGGGACTGGATCGTCGGTGGGCCCTGAGAGGATGCCCGCGACGGTTGCCGAACATGGGAGAAGTGCATGACGGACGAGACCCTGCGGGTGATCGGCGAGCTCATGGGTTCGGCGCCGTCGGGGGGTTCATTCGCTGCGCGTCGGACGGGGTCGGCGGAGAACCTGCTGATCGAGGTAGAGGGGGTGGGGCCGATCCGGTTGCCGGTGATGCCGGCTCAGGCGCGGCGACTGTGCGAGGTCGCGCGGCCGGCACGGTATGGATTGCGCGAGCAGACCCTCTTGGACGCGACTGTGCGCGACACATGGGAGGTTCCGCGGGACCGGGTGACGGTCGACGAGCGGTGGTGGCGCGAGACGTTGCTGCCCATGCTGGACATACTGCGGGCCGAGCTGGGTCTGGCGCCGGATTGCGAGTTGTCGGCGGAGCTGCATTCGATGCTGGTGTATGAGCCGGGACAATTCTTCCGGCGTCATCAGGATTCGGAGAAGGCTGACGGCATGATCGGCACGCTGGTGGTGACTCTGCCTTCGGCGTTCACCGGCGGGGAGTTGGTGATCGAGCAGCAGGGGACGAAGGTCACCGACCAGGGTTCACCGCAGGAGCTGTCGTTCGTCGCCTTCTATGGCGACTGCGAGCATGAGGTGCTGCCGGTCACCGACGGTTTCCGGATCACGCTGACCTACAACCTGGTGGCGAAGGGGCGTACCGGCCCGGACGCGGCCGCTTTCGCCACGCATCCGTCGGTCGCGTTACTGGCCGAGCAGTTGCGCGCGCATTTCACCACACCGATGGAGTCTTTCCACGACCAGCCGGAGAAACGCCCACCTCCTCGACTTGTCTACCTGCTGGATCATCAGTATTCCCAGCAGGGATTCGGGTGGGATCAGCTCAAGGGCGGCGATGCTGCCCGTGCCGGGCTGATGCTCGCCGCGGCCGAACTCGCGGGATGCGACATATCGCTGGCGCTCGCAGAGGTCGTGGACTCCTACGACGAGGACGACTACACCTCCTACATGTTGATCTATCGTCAGCGTTGGGAGCGCGTCGAAGACGGGTGGAAATGCGTCGAAAGCTCTGAGGTGGACTTCGATGACGACGGGGAAATGGTGGATCCCGTGCCCGATGACCCCGAGAGCTTTCCGGTGCAATCCAGCCTTCCTTTGGTCCCGGGATCGGAAGATCTCGGCGAGCTGCGCGAGTCGATCATCACATTGACCTGGCTGATCGACCGGTCAGGGACGGCCGGTGAGCCCGCTGAGCCGTATGTCCTGGACGAGGAGTTGTGCACGGGCGAATCCAACTCGACGCTCGAGCCGTTCGCGTCGGAAATCGAGGGTTACATGGGCAATGAAGGCAACACCGCCAATTTCTGGTACAGGCGCGCGGCGATCGTCATCCGCCCCCGTCAATAGAACAGCCCGGCAAGCAATCCCCGGCGTCAACCGTCGACGCGTGACGACCTGTCAGCCACAGGCTGACGAGTCGGCGGGTTGCCTCTGCCGCTGTCGGATCGGAGCAAGTCAGGTCAGCCGGACCCGGATAATCGACGACAGCACTGACACGACCCGGCGGCGAGTCCCGTCGACCGGCGACACGGACGGTCCGCGCACTTGACTAGATGACCTCGGAGCCGTAGGCGTCGCACTGATTGGAGCGCCCTTCGAGCTGGATCAGCGCCCCCGCCGCCGTGCGGCCGGGTCGCTGTCGGCTTGATAACGGCGCAGCCCTTCATCGGACACCCGCGCGTATTTGGCAAGGCTGCGAACCGACGTGTGGCCCGACAGCTTCATCAGCACCGGCGTCGACGCGCCCTCCTCCGCGGCGTGCGTCAACCGGGAGTGCCGCAGCTGGTGCAGCGTGTACGGGCCGTCGCTGAAACGTTCGGTGTGGGTCTCGAACAACTCCGCCGCGCGCCGATACGACAGGCGCGCCCGCCCTGTCGACGGGTCGATATCGTTGCGGGCTACCGAGGGCTGCGCTTTGCGGTCGGTAAGAAACAGCGGACCGGATGTGCGGCCGGCCAGCAGCCGTGGCAGCAGCCGCGCGGTGCTGGTCTGCCACGCGATGAGCTCGCGCGCCCCGCCCTTGCGGGTCACCACCGCGCATCGGTTCGCTGTATCGAGGTCGGGCACATCGAGCATCAGTACTTCCTCGGCGCGTGCGGAGGATTCGTAGAGCATGTGCCACAGCACCCGTTCCCGCAGTGGTGCATCCGATCCCAAGATCTCGGTGACCCGCTCGCGGCTCAACGCTTTGCTGGTGTCCGGTGGTGCGGGCCGGGCCCGCAACCGCACCAGTGGATCACCGGTCAGCCACTGCTGTTCACGCCAATACCCGCACGCCGCCGCGAGCGCGGTCAACCGGATGTTGAACGTCTTGGGAGCCTTGCCGCCCCACACGAACGTGAACCAGCCGGCGACCCGATCCGGTTCCCGATCGAGCAACGCCACATTCGTGTCGGCACCGAAATCGGCCACCAACCTGTGCAGCGCCGCCGCGTAGGTCGCACGAGTGTTGGGCACCGTGATCGTGGCCAGGTAGATCCGCACCGCGTCGGCCAACCGCACACTGCTCACCGGCGGCGGCAGCATCCGAACCCGCCCCATTCGACCGACCTTCCACCAGTACCGCAGATAGTTTCCCGAGTCGCCCCCGCTCGAACAGCGCATCGCGGCAGGACGAGACCGACACTACCACACATAGTGTGCGACTATATGCGGTAACTGCTAACCGCCGGATTTCTCAAAGATGTTCCTCGTCCCCCCACTCGGCGTCATCCATGACATTTCCAGCCTAGGCCGCAACACCCATCACGCCGACATGCCCTGGGGCGAACTCAACAGCTTGAACACGTGCGCTCGCTCGGCAGCGAGATCAACCGGCTCACCGGCCACGGTGTCGAGCAGCTGCTGCAGCGGCCAGCGATGCAGCACCCCGTAGCGGGCGGAGTAGAGGGCGATCGTGTGGATCCGGAAGGTGTCGGTGGTGTCGAACACCGCGTAGCCGATCACCTGGTAGATATCGGCAAGCGACAGCGAGTCCGCGCGCCCGGACTTCGTCGCGGTACCCAGCCGGGTCTTCAGCTCGAGCAGCGCGCCGTCGACGATGATGTCGGCGTCGGCGCCGCAAAAACGCGAGGCGGCGAACGTCGGCCCCAACGCCACCGCCGACATCGGCGGAGACAGCAACTCGCCGAGTTCGCTAAGCGCCAGTACGTACAGCGCCCGCACCTGTGTGATCGCATCATCCGGAGCCAGCGTGAGCAGCGTCTCCGCGTTGAAGCGGCCACTGCGGATGGGATCGGCCAACAGCGAGGCGGGGAAAGCGAACGGGTTGCGGTACACCTCCGTGCACAACGCCAGCGCCCAGCACGCGCGGATGACCGTCGACAACGCGCTCGCCGACAGCGGTCGACGAGCTGCGGCACCGGCCAGCCGCGCCACCTCGAGAACTTCGCCGATGTACTCCGGCCTACAGGAGATCCACGGGGACGCTACCGCGATCTGCGGTCGATAGTCGGCGTCCAGGGTGAACCGAATGAGGAAATCGAACGCGGCACCCAGGGTTCCCGGGTTCGCGGTGGCGCCGTCGACCAGCAGCGTCCCCGCCGATGCCCGGTAATCGGCTTGCACGGGCTTGATGTGCGGGAAGCGCCGATCGAAATACTGGCGCAGCGGGCAGTGCTTGTCGCCGATCGCGGCGGTCAAGCTCACATATTGGTAGCTCACATGCATAACTGTGGCACGTCGGACCGACACGATCCGGCGGGCGGAAGACGATGCGTCCGAGGCTACTTGGCTGACTTAGGCACCTCTGAGCTGCCGTTCGCCGCCTACATCCGGCAAGATCCGACTGCGGTACATTCAATCAATCGGCGTCGGTGGCTGCCGGTGGTCGTCGCTCAGCTCGACTGACTAGACCTGACCGCGATCGAAGATGAGGCGTGATCGGTAGCTTTGGGTTGCGGTCCATCTGGGGCACCTGCGGGCGCAGGGATGGCGTCGCGCGGACCGCTGGATTTTGTGGAGGGGAATGCAATGAGCCGAGTCGAATGCCCGTCGTGGTGCGTGGAGGACCGCGAGCCGGAGGCGCCGGAGGAATCGCACGGACACATTGCGGAGGCGACGTACGTGCCGCGCGAGGGCTACAAGCCGGTCGCTATCGACCTGTACCGCGACGACCTGCCGGACTCCCGTGCAACGTATGTGCGGGTGGACTTCGGCGACGGCGGGCACGAGATGTCGGTGGCGGACAGCATGATGCTCGGGTTCCGATTGGTGCTCACGGCTATGCGCGGCATCCTCGGTTAGACGTCGTGGAAGGTTTCGGGGCAGCCGACCGAGCGGGCGCCCTTGCCGAATCGGTGATGCACCGCGAAGGTGACGAGAGGTTTTGCGAGCCACGCAGTCCGATCCTGGTCATCCCCGAGTAAGCCCAGCGGGTTGCCTCCGGCAGCCGCCCGCCTGGTTCGTGCGATCGCCGCCGTTTCGATCAACGCGTGGTGTCGGTCGCGACTGGTCTAATTTCTGGTGTGGACAACAGTGACGTCGTGGCGAACACCAGCATGGTGTGGTTCTCCCTGCTCAACCTCGATGACCGGGTGGCCTTGCTCGCCGAACCCGGCATGCCGCTTCCGCGATCGTTGGCGGACGACCTCAGGCGGATGGATCCCAGCTACGTCGTAGGAGAAGCGGTCTGGACTGCGAATTACACGGGCAACGCCGCAGAACAGTTGCTGCCGAGCTTGCAAGGTGTCCTGGCCACCTACCGCGAGCCTCTGCTCAAATGGTGGAGGACGCTGTCCGCCGATGATCAGTCCATGTTCATCGAGCACCGGGACGGGTCACTGCCTGAATCGTCTTGGGACCTGGCCCGTAGCGCACCCGGTGGCATGGCCAGCACCATCATGGATTCGACCAAACGCGAGGTCTCGCTCACCCCGATCGCTCAAGTGTTCCTGGAGTGGAAGGCCCGCGAGCGGAACTCCTGACCGCGAACCACGTACTGCTCACGACACCGCAGGCCCAGCCCTTTCGCCAACGACCGAGCCTGCGGCGTTCCGGCCAAGGCCCGAACTCGACGCTTCAGACCCCGGCCTCACCCAGGACATTGCCACTCTCCCCGAGCATGTCAAGTGGCGCCCGTTCGGCTGCGACACCTGGGCGAGATGCCCGACCGACCCGGGTGAGAGGGGTAATCTCGGCCCAGCCTCGAACTGCGGTCGAGGAGTGATCACCAACCGCTTCGGCCCCGCACCTGCGCCCGGGGCCGAAGTCATGTTCGTGGACGCGTGTCGAAGTTCTTCTTGTCGGTGGGTCCTGGGACGATACTGCTGAATCGCCTTGCAAGCGTTGCGATTTGAGGAGACTTCGTCGATGACTGCCAGCGCCCGATCCCACTACGGTCCGCTCGTGCTCGCCGACGCGATCGGGCTGGCGCGCTGGCAGTTCGAGAAGGCCGACGCAGCCGGGATGCTGCCCAAGCCCGGCCACCCCAGGGGCTGGCTGCCCGAGCAGGTCGAGCAGATCCGTGGCCTGGTGCCGCAGATCGTCGAGCGGTTCGGCGCCGAGCATCCGATCGGCTCGGCGCGCTGCGCTGAGCGGCTCACGCGCCGTCTCGGCCGGCCGGTGCAACATACCGACATCCACGCACTCGCGGAAGCCGGGCACCTCGAGGTCGTCGACGTGTACTCACCCCGCGGCGGCGAGGAGTACGAGCTGTTCGCGCCCGCCCAAATCGACGCAGTCAGCGCCGAGCAGGTCGAGGCGGTCATCGCCGCCCGCGAGGCATGGACCGCGACCTCGGTCAGCCAGGACGAAGCCTGCACACGGCTGGGGTGGCAGTGGCGCGAGTTCGCCGCGGTCGTGGCCGAGCGGCAGATCCAGAAAGGCCGCTTCGGCCGCTACCGCCGCGAGGACATCGACGCCCTGGCCGCCGACGAAGAACTCGACGAACAGGTCCGCCAGGACCGGCTCGTCACCGCCGACGCCGCCGCGGAACTGCTGGATGTCGTGCGCCGTCACTTCGACATCGCCGTCGAAGCCGGATGGGTGAAGCCGAAAGCCCACCACGACAAAGAGGTCGGCCGATACCGCACCGTGTCGGTGCCGTTGTACCGCACCGGTGATGTGCTCGCGCTGCTGGATTTGCCCGACATCGACTGGGAACAGGTACGCGCGACCCCGAAAGGTGAGAAGTCGCCCCTGCTGGAGCTGGTCGGCGGCCGCGCGGTGTCCCGCTCGCGAGCCATCCGCGCGTTCCTGAGATGGTTCGGCGCCGAACACGGCATCGAGATGTGGGGCTGGTGGGTGCCCGGCCCGGACGTGTGGGAGATCGACTGGGAACGCATCGACGGCGGCCCGACCAAAGGCGATGTCGAAGCCGCGATCGAGCAGAACCCACTCCTGCGTACCTACCGCTCCAGCATGCAACTGCACTCCGCAGCCGGCGCGGCGATCCGGTTCGCCCGCAGCATGCTCGAACCCGGCGCCGCGGTCATCCTCGACACCGAAACCACCGAGGAAATGTACGGCGCGGTGATCGAGATCGCGGTGATCGACGCCGCCACCGGCAAGACGCTGCTGGACACCTTGGTCAACCCCGGCCCCGGCATGCCGATCACACCGGGAGCCTTCGCTGTGCATGGCATTACCGACGCCGAGGTCACCGCCGATGGCGTGCCGGACTGGCCCACGGTCTACAAGCGGCTGTTGCGCATCACCAAAGACCGCACCGTTCTCGCCTACAAGGCCGAATACGACCGGTCCGTGATCACCTCCGACTGCACCCGCCACGGCATGCGCCGCACCCGGCTGGCCGACAGCAGCCACTGGGCCGACGTCATGGTCCCTCGAGCCGACCACGCTCACTCCCGCAGGTGGTTGCCCAACGGAGGCGGGCACCGAGCGTTGGCCGACGTGCGACAGACCCGCCACCATCTGCTTCGGATGACGGCGCCGTAGCAGGGAGGAGGCCGTGGTCGGTGTTGCCCGGCTCGCAGTATGGGTTGCCGTGCAGGTGCCTGGCTCGCGTCACTAGTTCACGACACGTCGTGTTCGGTAAACCAATAGTTTCCGTGGGGTTCGGAATGCTTGTATTATCCGAACATGAGCGTGGGTGAAGCGCCACCGCGGACCGAAGCCGAGATGCTGTCGGCGGCTGCCGCCGTGATCCGAGACAGGTTGCCCGCGACCTGGACGTTGCAAGAGCAGCCAGGGCCCGACGACGGCGGCGTCGACGCGGTGTATACCGTGCAGGGCTCTGACGGACGGCAAGTCACCTTGTTCGTGGAGGCCAAGCACGAAGTGCGGCCGCGCGATCTTCATCGCGTCCGCAATCAGCTCGCCCACTGGATGGCTCGGCGGCCGGGAAGCGTCGGCGTGGTGGTCGCACCGTATTTGTCCGAATCCGCCCGGGAACATCTGGCCAAGTCCGGGTTGTCGTACGCGGATGCGACCGGCAACCTGCTGCTGCGGGTGGACTCACCGGCGCTGTTCCTGCGTGATCGGGGCGCAGACCGCGACCCGTGGCGCGGTCCCGGGCGGCCGCAGTCGACACTCAATGGTGAGCCTGCGGCCAAGATCGTGCGCGCCTTGGCCGACATCGCCGGTCCGTGGAAGATTCGGGAGCTGGTCGACGTATCGGGCGCCTCGACCGGCTCGGTGTACCGGGTGCTGGAATTCCTGAACGCCGAGAAGTTGGCCAGCCGCGACGAGGACGGTTTGGTCGTGGTTTCGAGCCCGACCGCGCTGCTGCGGCGCTGGAGCCGGGACTATCAGTTCCTGCACGCCAACACCACGACCCGCTGGATCGCACCGCGGGGAATGACGGTCTTGATGGATCGGATGCGCAAACGACCGGTCGCCGACTACGCCGTGACCGGCAGCCTCGCCGCCAGTGTCTGGGCACCGTATGCCCCGACGCGCTCAATGATGCTGTATGCCACCGATCCAGAGCAGGCCGCCCAGGCGTGGGATCTGCGCCCCGCCGAAGCCGGAGCCAACGTGCTCATCGCCCGGCCCGCCTATCCTGTCGTCCTCGAAAGAACTCGCAACGCGCTCGACGGACTACGGATCGCCGCTCCCAGCCAGGTCGCGGTGGATCTGCTGACCGGGCCAGGGCGAGCACCCGCCGAAGCCGAAGAACTCCTCGACTGGATGGAGCGCAATGAACAATCCTGGCGTTGACCCCGCCGACCTGCTCATCAAGGCACGCACCGTCATGCTGGACGCCCTCGAAGCACTCGCCGAGCAGCGACAAGCGGTCATCGTCATCGGCGCTCAAGCCGTCTACCTGCACACCGGTGGACTCGACATCGCCCTGGCCGAAACCACCAAGGACAGCGACCTCGCCCTGGACCCCGGTCTGCTCGAGCCCGACCCCAAGATCGAACAGGCCATGCGCGAGGCCGGCTTCTTGCCCTCGGCGACAGGACAGCCGGGTTCCTGGATCAACGCCGACGGCATTCCGGTCGACCTCATGGTCCCAGCCAAACTCGCCGGGCCCGGCACCCCGCGGACCCGGGGTGGGCGCATCCCACCCCACGACAACAAGGCCACGCGCCGCTGTCACGGCCTCGAAGCCGCCCTGGTCGAATACCGCGAAATGCCGGTGAGGTCTTTGGCACCCGGCGATTCGCGCGTCATCGCCATCAAGGTCGCCTCGCCCGCCGCGTTGATCGTCGCGAAATCCCACAAGATCACCGAACGCCTCGACGATTCTCGCCGCGTCAACGACAAGGATGCTCACGACATCTACCGGCTCTTCGCCGCAGTCCCCACCGAGGACTTACGCGAGGGATTCCTGGCCCTGCTCGCCGACGAACTCAGCCGCGAAGTCACCAGCACCGCCCTGGACCAGCTCGCCGAGCATTTCGCTGGACCCGAAGCCATCGGATCGGTAATGGCCGGACGCGCCGAGGAAGGCGTCGGCGACCCCGAAACCACCGCCGCTGCGGTCGCCTTCCTCGTCGCCGACCTGCTCGAGGCGTTGGACGTCATCAGCTCCGACCGCACATAAGCGGCCAGCATCCGAGCGGTGCCGCCCGCGATCGCCGAGTGTGGCACCACCCGTCAGTGTTGCGCGGTCGGCTACTCTGATGGACGAAATGCCGCTGGCCGCGGGCCGGGCGCCGATCCCGAGAGGGAGTCGGTCCATGCCCGGCGGCCGGATCTAGTGCCGCTGGCCTCGGGCCGGGCGCTCCTCTCATGCTTCGAGGAGGCCCGCCGTGACGTGGCACCGATTCCCGACTCGGCAGTGGCCGACCGCAGCGGTCGCGCACGCACGGTCACAGGTTCAGCGGAATCGTCGTGTCCTTGAGGATGGCCTCCACGGTTTCCAGGCCGGGCACCTCCAGTCCTTCGTCGATGAGCCGGAATCGGTGCGGCTCCGCCCATTTGCCCTCATCGGTCGTACCGTTGTGCCGTCGACGCGGATCGGTCCACACATCCAACAGGCCGAAGGCCTTCAGGTTGCGGTGGGTGTCCCATGTGGCCCGGGTCAGGTCGTAATCGATCAGTCTCGTGCGGGGGGCGATGCGCAGATCGCAGGGCAGGCTCCCATCTTCGGATGGTTTCGGCGGGTCCGATTGCGTCCGAAGCTCGCGGTACATCAGCCAATTCGCGATCTCGCGGTTGGTCAGTGCGTGCACCCAACCGTTGATGAAGAACTCGATCGGGATGGTCAACGTCGGGGTACGCCGAGCCTGCGGTGGGGTGTAGACCGGCGGTTGCGTGCCCTCGACATTGCCGACCTCGCTGTGCAGGCGCACATCGTGGTAGCGCGGGCTACCGCGGCCGCCGCCAGACGGCAGAGAGACCAGCCCGACATCGGCCAGCTGTGCGAGGGCGCTGCGGATTTGACGCTGCCAGTTGGTAGCGGTCGTCGCCGCGAACTCACCACCGTCCGGTCTGACCGTGTGGGTCGCGTTCACCGCGATCAAATCCACGAGCCCGAAACGGTGATCGTCGTCGCAGACGATCGGGATGTCCACGCGCGACCCACGACGCAGTGCCCGCGGCTGCGTCTGGACGAGAAACAGCATTGTCAGCGCGGTGCGCAGCGCCACGCCCTTCGGGATGGTGGTCAGTTTCGCGAGCGCGGGCGGGCGCGGAAGGTCCGGCTTGGGTCGGTCGACGATATCGCCCGCGGCTTCGAGTTCGTCGGGTGTCAGGGGATGGAGACGGCGCAGGAACCCGGCGCGCACCTCGATGTGGGTTCGGCGGGTGCCGCCCAAGTCGTACCACTGTTGCAGATTTGCCCGCACATCCTCATCGATCCGCTTGCGGCCGTCGACCTTGATCGCCTGCAGGTTCGCCAATCGAGTCTGCCGGTGGTCGCGCTTGGGCTTCGATCCGCTCCTGCCGGTACCCGTCACGGGCTGCACTCTACCGAATCAGGACGGAATGCAGAAAACCGATTGATGCGTCTAGAGGTCTTCCTCTATGTCCCATCGTCACCTTCTGAGCGTAGGCGTATCAATCCGTCATCGCTCCGGCCCCGATGCTACTCGACAATTGGCCGCCGATCCACTGGACTGGGTCCCGTTCGCCCCGCTCGGCGCCCGCGCCGCACGACGCCCGCGCCGAGCGGGGCGAACACTCCTCCCGCCGCACGCGGTGCTCCAACGGAAGAGCTCACCGTTGGAAACCGAAGGGAGAGGAGGTGATTCACATGGACGAGCGCCCGAGGCATCCGTTTTGGCGCAGGCTCCGGCGCTGGGCGCCCGCCGTCACGGCGATTGCCGCAGTCGCCAGAGCCGTCCTCGAAGCGATTCGGATGACACAGGGCTGAGGCCCTGCCGTCCACGGTGCGTCACCACCGTGGGCGAGATGCCCGGCCGCGGGGCCGGGCATCTGCATCCGCATCGCTTGATGTCCGACCCTAGCCCGCCCGGTCCCATACCGGTGGCACGATGCGCCGACGGATCCGCCGTCAGTCGTGAAGGGCAAGCCGATCGGCGTCAGCCGGGGGCTGACTCTCGGTACGGCTGCGGGTAGGGTCTGGGGTATGGCTCGCAAAACGACGAAGGTGACCTTGTCGCTGGAGAACGAGGCCTGGCGCATCGCGCAGAAGCACGCCGAACTTGCCGGGCAATCCCCGTCCGCGTGGCTCTCGCGCGCCGCGCGCAACGAGGCCGTACGGTCGTTCGTCCCCCCGAGCTACGACGAGGCTGCCGCCGAAGCCCAGGCCGCCGCCGAAGAGGCCGAGTACGCCGCCTCGCTCGCCGACCACCACAAGCGCTCCCAAGGCGCCGCGTGAGGCTGACCCGAGGCGACATTCACAACTACGGTCAACCCGGCGCGGCGATGCAGAAGATCGTGCTGCTCGTGTCCAACCAAGCGGTACTCGACTCCGCGCGCCCCTGGTTCATGGCCCTGGACCTGCTCGACACCGACGACCGCGACGTGCTGACCGTGCGCATCCCCGGCCACGGATTCGTCAACACCGCCGCCACCCACCGCGTGTACCGGCCTTGGGTTGGCGACCGTATCGACAGTGTTGCCCCCGACACCGTCGAGCACGTCGAAGCCGCCCTGCGTACCTCCCTGGATCTGTGATCGCCCAGCACCAGCCTGCGCGCCGCGTCGAGCGAGGAAGGGCGGCACGGTAGGCCCGTTGCCGTCCGACCACACCGATGAGCCGGGACACGATCGAATCACCCGGCCTAGGTCGGCGTTCCTTCTTCCGGTGGATCCATACAGGGCAGGCCTGCCGCGTCGGGTCCGGCGTAGTGCTTGGCCGGTGTGCACCGGCTGAACGGGCCGTCTTTGGCCAGCAGCCTCCCCATATGGAGGTCGGCGACTGCCCACCAGGTCAGCATGCCCTCAGCAGTCGCCTCCAACTGCATCCAACGCTGAAACAGCGGAGTGAGCCGTTCAACAGCCTCCTCATGCCTCCACCACTGCGCGCACCAGCAATGGCCGGAGTCCACACCGGCAACATCGCGCCAATAGACCACCGACAGGTAGTCGTTCACCCACTGCCCCACATCCGCATACCGCGGAGCCGTGCTTTCGGCCGCGGCCGCTGTCAATTCGGCGAGCTTGTCTTTCACCGCCCGCGCCGCGAGCGCCTCGATATCAGCAATGAGCTGCGGATCGGCCTCGAACGCCTCCTCCAGTTTCTGAGCCACGATCTCGCTCTGACGCTTCTTGAGCTGCCGGTCGACCTCGGCGTCGATCCGCTGTTCGTTCATACCCGCGCCCCGCTCAGCGGCCCTGCTCGTGCGACCGGTGCGGCGAACCCATCTGCGGACCAGCCGATGGCGGTGTTGTGTGCGACGCGGACTGCACCGCCGAGTCCGGCGCGGTGGCGAACGCGCGGTAGACAATCCGCAGTGCTTGCGCGGCCGCGGGATCCATCCCGGCCAAACGCGCCTCGAACGCGGCAATGTCGCCCGGCGAATGGCGCCCTCCACGGCGATTGGCCAAAATCTGATTCACCACGTCATCAACCGCGCCTCCCGCATTCTGGTCTGCCGACTCGACGCCGTGCCCCTGGCCAGCCGTACGGCGCATCTTCCAAATCGACAGCCTGGTCGCGTCGCGTGCGTCGGCGAATCGCAGATCCGCTACCGCGTCGGCGAGGACTTGCGGGTCAACCCCCGCGCTGACCAGCCCGCGGAATGTCGTTTCCACGCTCTGGCGCCACCCCGGCCGGCTGATCACCCAATCAGGGACGCGGCCCTGGACCAAGCTGGCCAAACTGGGCGTCTTCGGCTGCGGGCCTGCAGGCCTGCCCGCCCGAGCCTGCTGCGAACGGGCCGCCTCCTGCCCGCTACGCCTCGGCTGCCCGGCACCTGCGCCGGTCTTCGCCGTCTGTCCTTGCGCGCCGGTGTTCGATTGCTGCTGTGCCCCTTCCTTGTTCAGGGTACTGGTGTAGGAGCGCCACATCTTGATCAACTCGTCGGCGTCACGCGCTGCGGTGCCCGGTGCGACCGCGCCCAAAGTCTCGAGGGCTTCGGCCCATCGGCGCGCCTCATGGGTTTCGTAATCACGCACCAGATCCGCGCGGGCACCGGCGCGCTCGGACTCGGGTACCGCGTCGAGATGGGCGGCGAAGGCCATGTAGGCGATCGGGTCTCGCGTTTGCAGCCACGATTGCGCCCGGTCGAAAACCTCCTGCTCGGTGTCGGATTCGGCGGTGAGCACATGCTGACCGGCGGTATGCGAGCGCCACGCCGCCAACAACTGGCTCGGGGTGCGGGTAGGTACGGACTCGGCCAGGGTTCGGGCCTCGCGTGCCTCGCTGGCCCACGTTTCGGCCTGCATGTGGTGGTAGTCGGCGACCATGTCCGCATCCCGCGCGGTGGTCTCGGTCGGCGGGCGATTGGGATCGCTGTGCCAATCCTGCCAATCTCGCCACAGATCCGGGTCCTGCTGCTGCACGCGGGTGGCAGCCTGAACCTGTTCGGCCCACCGCTGTTCCAACGGCGGCGCGCTGACATCGGGATCCCACGCCGGTGGGGGCTTGCCCGCCGCCAGCCACACCCGCCGCGCGATCTGGTCGAGACCGTCGTCAGGGTGCTGCGCGGCCGTGCGCGCGAATCCGTGTTTCCACAGGTCATCACCGACCTCGGCGGCCCACTGTGTCGCCTGCTCGACTTCATAGCGGTGCACCAGCGCCGCATCCGCGCGCCGCGGGTCGATCGAGCGCATGCGCCGCCACTCGTCATAGCCGTCCGGATCGAAGTCCGATACCCATTCGTGGGCGCGGTCGAGCTGGGCGGCGAAGGCCAGCCCTGAAAGCTGCGCAAGATCCGGATGCGCAAGACCCTCGCGCTCGCGGGCCCGCCACGCCAGCCACAAGTCGGTCATCCGTGCCGAAGGTTTCTCACTGGCGTCATCACCGCTGTCGCTGTCGAGGATGAGTGCGGCGAACAGTGCCAGGTCCGCGGCTTGATTGTTCACCGCCCACCGTGTCGCTTCCGCCGCGCGCCAATCCGCCAGCATCGCCGGAGTCAGCGCCTCCGTCCCGGTCAACCCCTGGTGGCGTTCATAGACCGCCCGCGCCGCCGCCATGTCGGCCTGGTCGAGGGCGGCCCGGACCTCCCGCATACGTTCTGGGCCCAGATGGGCGGTCAAGCCGTCGAGGGTGGCGGGGCGGATCCGGTCGTGCTCGGCCGCCAACTGGGCGACCGCTGTCGCGTCGCTGGTGTTCGCGCGGGAGATATCGGTGTCGGTGATGCCCAGTGCGAGACCCGGCCGCGCTGTCGGCTCCGCGCGGCGCGCGAATTCCTTTCCGGCCGCCTGCAACTGGGCAGGATCCATGCCGAAACCGCGCATGTAGGTTTCAACCCACTCGGCGACTTCCTTGGCCATCGGCAGCTGGTCACGCCACGCGACCGCGTCACGGTAGACATCGGCGATGGTAGCGGGAGTGATCGACGCGAGGGTGCGCATGGTGCCGCGCATCGCGCGCAGCCGATCTTCGGCCAGCTTGCGTTCGGCATTGATCCGACGTTGGATATCGCGCCCGGAGGAACCACCGGCGGCCAGCTCACGGCGCAACAGCAGCTCGCGGCGGCGGGCATACAATTCACCGAGTTTGGCAGCCGCCAGCACCGCCGTGCGCAGCGCGGCCGCCAGCTCCTTGCCGGGATCTTCCAACGGCGGCGTAGTCATGATCAGATCCCTTCGTCGTCGGTGTCGTGAAACTCCTGCTCATCCGGTCCGTCGGCAGCGGGAGGGGTTGCCGGTGTCCGGCTGGTCTCATGTGGCCAGTTCGGCGGCATCGGAGTGTGGGTGAGCGGCGCTACGGCGTCGCCCTGGTACTCGTGGCCCTTGATCGCGTGGCAGAAGGTGAACGGGCCCTCAGGGTCCATCAGTGCCCGCATGGTCGGATCGGCGTAGGACTTCAGCCAGTCCGCGATGCCGGTGAGGCCTTCATGGCGGTGATACTCATAGGCTCGCCACAGCGCTTCGATCCGGTAATGCGCCCCAACATGTTTCCACCAGTCCGGGCACCATTTCAAAGACGTCGACTCCGGGTTGAATGCATAAATTTCAAACAACAGTTCCGTGCAGAAATCCTCAAGATTCTTGTACCCCAACTGCGGGGCCGGGCCGCTCTTGCCGGTGGCCAGCGCCTGCGCCTGCTCTGCCGCGATTTTCGTGGCCAGCTGGTCGAGCTGCCGGCCGATGCGCCCTCCGCCGACAGTGTTGATCGCCTCCACGATCTTGCGGTCGGCGAGAGTGTTCGCGATATCGCGCACACTGGTCGGAAACCGCTTCTCCATCAGTTCCGCGAACCGGAAACCGACCCGCAGATCCAGCGACAGGTCCTCGGGATCAAACTCGCTCATGGCAATACGTCCTCGATGTCAGTGGATTGGGTCAGCGTGGGCAGCGGTGCGGTCGTCGGCAGCGCGGCGGGCCTCCGGCGCGCCAGCTTTCGAGCCCACTGCCTACGCCGTGGCGCGATCGCTGGCTGCTCGGGCTTGCTGAACTTGGTGGCCGGGTCGTAGGCGGCCAGCGAGGCGGAAATCTCCGCGGCGTACGGGCGATCCCAGTACGGGACCGGCCGCACTAGCGCGGGCCGCCCGCGCCAGAGGATCACCACGCGTCCGCGTGGCAGCTGCGCCAGATGCGCCACCGGGAGAATTTTGTGTTCGCGGGTATCGCGGCTGACCGAGGTATGCCCGCCAGTCATCGACAGGAAATCCGACGGGCGCGAAACGTTCGTCGATGTAGCGATCTCCCAGCGTGGCCCGATGAGATCGCTGAACTTGCTCAGTGACGTCTCGTCGGCGACACCGCCGCCATAGCAGCGGATGCTCGCAGCGTCCCACAGTTGTTGCATGCCTTCGGCGCCGAAGCAGTTCACCCCCTGCGACCAGTTCTGCAGGATGGCCATCATGAGAATGCCGCGGCCGCCGTAGTGGCTGAACTTGCCCGGCAGATCAGGCCATTTGATGACGTTGGCCAGCTCGTCGAGTGCCACGACCATCGGCACGGGCAACCGGCCTCCGCACGCCTCACCATGGCGCTCGGCGGCATCGCAGGTCGCCCACGTCAACGCCGTGGCCAACGCTCCGGCGCTGTCCACGCCTTCCTTGGACAAGATGTAGAGGGTGGAGGGTGTGGTGACGAACCGGCGCGCATCAAACTGTGGCCGCCCCGGGGCCGGGGTCACCCATTTGCGCACGCTCGGGCGCGACAGAATGTTGGTCATCTTCTTCGCGGTGCCGAACAAACCGTCTTTCTGCCGTGCGGAGTAGCCGATGAACCTCGACAAGGCTGTTGCTGCGGTGTCGAATTCGCTCTTGCGCAGATGTTGCAGCGGTTGTGGGGTCGGGTCGGTGATCCAGTCGTATACGCGAGTGATCGGCTCGTCTTCGACCGCTGCGGCCAGCAAGAGCCGAGCCACCAGGTCGCGGCCCTCCGGATCGAAGAACGCATCTGGACGCGAGCCCGGTGGCATCGTGGCGGCAAGGAAGATGTCGGCCAGCTTCTCCGCGCGGTCCGGCCACATCTCGCGATCGTCCATCGTGATCGCCGACAGCGGATCCCACCAGAATTGCGGCTCCCCGGAACCGGTAATGCGCTGCGGATCGAACACGAAAACTTTCCCCTTGTCGAGCTTTTCGCGCACACCGCGGGTGGCGTCGACGACATCGCGGCGATTGGAGGTCACCACGCACGGTCCTGGCGCTTCCACGATCGCGGAGATCACGCGGCTGGTGGTTTTACCGAAGCGTGGTCCCCAGATGTCGACCGACAGCGATTCGCAATCGCTGTAGAGCATCCGGTCGGGATGCTGCTGGGTCCTGACGTGGTCGTAGCCGGGGGTGCCGCGCGGGGTGACCAGAACGCCCAAGGGAATGCCCGGCCAGGTCGTGCTGCGCAGTCGCGCGGCGGTGGCCCAACCCGCATCGCGGCTCAGCGCCGCCACATCCGCAGGCTTGGCCATCCACTGCGCGACGAAATCGAATCGGCGGCCGCCGTGCGCGGTGTCGCGCACGCGCCGCCACCAGCTGCGCACCACCCACGCCAGCGCCACCAGTTGCGCGATGACGAACACCAGCGCCAACGCGGTAGCCGGAATCGTCCATGATTGGCGGCCGGATCCCCACGCCAGCAACACCATCAGCGGATTGCCCGGATGCGCGCCGCCCAGCCACAGCGACAGCCACACGGTCGCTGTGGCATCGACCCACAACCCCAGCAGCCCGATCGCCACGTAGAAGGTCGCGTGCGTATCGCCGGCATAGATCGGGCGGTCGGTGCTCGACGGCTGCTTCATGCCGCTCGCACCCCCGCGAACCTGGTATCGGTATCGTGCCAGCCGCGTTCGATCTCTATCCGGGTGAATCGGGTCTCGAAGGGTGAGCCCGGCACCCGCTGAGTGCCCTGCTTGAGTAGGAATTTGCCGCGGCCTGGTGAAGCGGCTTGGCGGCCGGTGGCCGCGTCGTACATCCCCGGTGTGCTCCACGCCGAGACCATCGCCCGATCGGCAGCGGTGAACGGGATGATCTGGTCGAGCGCGTTCATCTCATCGCGGGGCAGTGCACCGACGATCACCGCGCCCGCCCGCTCGATGAAGCCTTTGGCCTTCTTGATGTCGGATTCGGACTCGAGCGATTCGAGGTCTTTGACCGTGTGGGTGATCATCAGCAGCGCCGTGCCCAGCGTGCGGGTCAACCGTGTCGTGGCGTTGATCCGCTCCACCATGCCCGGCCCGGCGTTGAGCACCCGCCACAGCTCATCGATCAGCGTCAAGAACGTGCGCTGCGGCGCCAGACCCGCATCGGCGAGAGTGTGCGCGGCCTCGACCGCGCCGAATCCGTCCTCCCAGCAGGCGAACATCACCGCGGCCAACAATTTGTCGTCACCGGCCGACAACGCGGAGATATCCACACACACCGCGGCCGGTACCTCGTCGGCCAGGTTCAGCGGCTGGGTGGTCGGACCGGCGAACACCGTACCGAGATCGCCGTCGAGCAGCGCGTCCAGCGTCGCCAGCAGTCCGCTGACGATGTCGATGTAGCCGGTCTTCTCGCGGGCGCGGGCGCGGCGCACGAGCTGGTCGGGCGCGGCTTCGATCAGCTCCACCAGATCCTTGATCAGCGGCGGTTGGGTCGGGGAGAAACGCGGATCTTCGTCCAGCATCCGCAGCGCCTGGCCGAGGATGTTGCGTTCGATCTGAGCGAGTCGTTCGCCGCGTTCGATCTCGCACAATCCCTGCACAAGCCGTCGACGGCGAGCAAGCACTTCTGCCCGGACCTTCGCCGCCAAGTCGGCGCGCCCGGCATTCAGCAGGCGCGGCACGATCGAGCCGAGCGCACCGAGGGCCAGGGGATTGAGGTGGCCGTGGCCGTGGCCTAGGCCGATCACCACGCCACCGAGGTCGTCGACGAGTTTGGTGTATTCACCCTTGGTGTCGGCGAAAATGATCGGGCAGCGTCCGGCCGCGACTTCCCCGATCACCAGTTCGCGCGCCAAGCTGGACTTGCCGAACGACGGCAACCCGAGAATGAACAAGCTCGGTGTGACCTGGGTTCGCGACCAGTAGGTCGCCGAGGTCGGGTCGTAGCAGAACGTGCCGCCGGTGTGGGAGTTGATGCCCAGCGGTGTGCCGACCAACGGGTGGGTGTCACCGACCGGGAACGGGTACAACCCGCACGCCTGCACCGTGGTGGACCTGAAGCGTGGTGGCGGGTCGACCACGCCCATCGCTCCCCCGCCTGGCCCTTCCAGTCCTCTGCGTGTCAGGCGATGAGCCCTGCGCCAGGTCGGCTCCCGGCGGGATGGATCGCGCGCGGCTTCCTCGGCGCGGTAGCGTTCGGCGTCGGCCTTGGCTTTGGCGCGCGCTGCTTCCCGGCGGCGACGTCGCCCCAGCATCAGCGCGTCCGGGGAGGCGGGTCGGGGTTTCGGGGTGCGCGTCTCATACGAGCGCAGGAGATGGTCTTCGACGAACCGGCGCGTGCCGTACAGCGGTCGGCGCATCTCATTCTCCTTGCAGCGCGCGGCTGACGGTTGCGTGGTCGGGCAGCAGAACACCGATGCCCAGGCCGGCTTGGAAGGCTGCTGCCTGCTGGCCGAAGGCCGGGCGGATCCGCATGTGCGCGCCGGTGGCCATATCGCGGGCGATGTCGCCATAGGAGTCGAGTTCGTCACGGGTGGTGGCGGAGACGGTGATCACCAGGTCGTAGTCGGTGACGCCCGCGCCGCGTGCCTGCTCTTCACGAGCTTGGTTGGTTGCCGCGACTTTGAGATTGGCGCGCGCTGTGGTCAATCCTCGGGTGGAGGTCACTTCGCCGACCGCGGAGAGCATGTCCGCGTCCACACTCTCGGCAGCGTCCGCAGGCGAGAGTGGTCGATGGGTCAACGTCACCCGTTTGCGGGGAACATCCGCGCGGCCGGCGATCAGCGGCCGCAGCACCGTCTCGTCGAAGAATCCGCGTGGCGGGTCCACCATCACCCAGGTGCGGGAGTATGCGCTGTCGTGGGAATAGGTCTGCTTGTCGAGTTCGTCGGCTGCCAATGGACCGGCGTCGGTCCAGTCGATGACCTCACCCGGTGGCACCGCGCCACGGTGGCGCAGCAGCTTTTCCACGGCCATTTCGGTCTCGGGCCGCGGGTCGTAGCAGCGGCGCACCGTCGCGGTGATTTCGTGGTCGGACATCGGTTCGGCGATCACCTGGCAGCGGCTGAGGTGCTCACACAACTCCGGTAACCGGCCCGCCAGCTCGCCGATCATCACCATCGGGTCCTTGCGCTTGGCCTCGGTGCGCGCATTCCAGGTGATCGCGATGCGGGTATGCAGTTGGTAGCCGGTGCGGTCGGCGGCCTGCCCCGCTCCGGCCTGACGTAGCCATTCGCGCGCGTTCGCTGGTGCGGCGGCGCTTTCGATCCGCGTCATCTCCGTGTGCAAGCGAGCGCCGGTCTCCGGCGTGGTTTCCAGCACGGTGACCATCGCGGCGACGTCCCCGGGTTCGGCGATCTTGGCCAGGAACGCCCCCCACTCGGCGACCATGAGGTTGATCATGTCTTGCTCCATCCCGGCCAGCCCGCGCGGTGAACAGCGCAGCACCGCGGTGTATTGGCTGGTGGAGTGCATGCGGATCATGCCGAACCGTCGACCGTATTTGTCAGTGCCCCACCACATTTCGGTGCCCGCAGCGATGCCTGGCAGCCTGGTGCGGCCACCAGGGGCATGCGAGAGCGGCCCGGCACGCAGCACGTTGCGGCCCGACCGCTTCTGCCGCCGCCACGCCCATTCCAGCAGGAAGAACTCATAGCCGGTTTTGCCGTTGAGCCGCAGACTCATCGGCACCGCCGCCAGCACCGACAGTCCCGCCCAGCCCAGCCCGATCAGGGGCAGGCCCATCATCGAAATGATGACCCCCACCACGATCGAGGCGAAGATCGTGTAGAACACTCTGCGCGGCAGACCGAAGGCGAAGGTCCGGCGCACTTCGTGACCGGCGCCGTAGGTGCGTCGTGCGTTCGGGTCCAGTTGCTGATTCACCATGAATTCGTTGACTTTCCCTGATCAGAAGTGACCATCCGACCGTCCGCCCGTCGGGGGGACCGATCCCGAAGGCCCCGAGGGGGGTGGCAGGTCCGGTGACCCGGTGCCGCGCTGCGCACCGTCGGCAAGGATCTGCCCCGCCCCCTGGCCGATGTTCTGCACGCGCTGCGCCACCTGCGTTGCGGCGGCACCGATCGGCCCAGCCGCGGCCGCCACAGCGGCGCTGCCGCTGGCACCAGGGGCGGCGGGAGTGGCAGCACCACTACTTTGTGCCGGTGCGCCCATCCCGCCGAAGGGAGAGGGAGGTGTCGGCGTGGGCACCGCGCCGGTCGGTGCGTCGCCATCGGAGCGTCCTCCGCTGGCCGCCGGACTCTTGCCGCCCTCGCCGATCTGCGAAGCGCCTCTGGCGAAGCTGCCCGCCAGCGGGACCGCGCCGGTCGCCAGCAGCACGGCGCCCATCACCGCAGCGCCGCTTCCGCCGGAGACCTGGCCAGCCATGGGCACCAGCAGACGAACCAGCGCGGGCAACGCCAGCGCCGACAGCGTCAACAGGATCATTCCCGCCAACGCGCCTTGAGCGTCCTGGGCGCCGAACGCCAGCGCGAACGCCGTGCCGTAGATCAGCGCGGTCACCGGCGGGAACAGGAGGAACACCGTCGTCCAGGCGATGAGTTTCTTGTATGCCTGTCGGCCTGCCTCGGTGCCGGAGAACGACGCCGCCAGCGGCAAAACCCCCAGCACGAGTTTCGAGACCGCGATCTGCATCAGGATGAACACCATCTGGGCGACGACACCGCACACCCCGATCAACGCGAAGACGAACAGCAGGCCCGCACCCAATGTGCCGCCGAGTGATTCGATTTGCATGATTCGGTCGAGGGCGTGGGAGGGGTCGACGCCGCCGGCCATGGTCTCGAGCAACCACACCGACGCCGCGCGCATCGCGTCATCGGCCAACACGATCAGCCCGACGCCCATGCTGGAGACCAGCACGGTGCGCACCACCATCGTCGCCGCTTCGGTCGCGTGCTGGCTGCGCAGTTGCGCCGAGGCCACCGCGACGCGGCCGGTGGCGATCAGCACGCTGAAGGTGAACGCGCAGATCTGGAAGAACCGCAGGTATTCATGGACGTCACCGACCAGATCCGAGGTCGAGTCCGAGCTGGTTGCGGAGGTGATCGGGGTGCGGTACCACCAGGAGAACATCAGCGCGATGCCCTTCTTCCATCCCTCGGCGAATTCCACCGCGGCCTTACCGACCGCCCCCTTGAGCGCTTCCCCCGCAGCTTCACCCGGGTTGAGCGCGGCCGTGCCGACATCGCAGGCGCCCTCGACAAGTGTCCCGAGCGGTCCGGGAACATTCGCGCCCCACTCCCGGCAGTCGGCATACAGGTCGTTGTCGCTGGCCTGCGGGCTCGTCGTGGTGGCCGGGGTCGTGGGCTGCGGTGTCGCGGTGGAGCCGTCCGAAGGTTGAGCCGCGGCGATCGTCGGAATGAGGATCAGGGCCGCCACCATGGCCGCCATGATGATCAGCGTCCGTTTCACCATGGCGTCCACCCGACCAGGGACACCACCGTGCGTTGAGGCGCCGCAACGGTGGGCGCGCGCAACTTCCAGTCGCCCTCGCTCCATACGACATCCAGCGACAGGGTGCTGTAGGTGCCGGGATCCTTCGCGGGAACAGCGAACTGCAACGCGGCGAATTCGTCCTGCCACGCGGTCACTCGGAACGCCGCAGGCCTGGGGATCGTCGACGGCCGCGAGGTGTAGTCCCACTCTCGGGTGGCCTTTAGCTTCTCCAAATCGGCACGGCTGCCGACCATCTGCCGGGCGCTGATCACGTCGAAGTTGGTTCGGCTGGCCACCGCGCGCCAGAAGATGTGCAACGCCGCGATCGCCGCACCTTGGGGTGTTCGGGTGTAGCCGGTGGCCGCCACACCCTCGACGCGGGCCGGTCCATCGCTGGTCGAGAACGGCAGCACCGAAGGCTTGATCTCCTGCCACATCATTCCGGCGGGCGCCTCGACCGCAGCGCAGTTCGGCGGCACCTCGCATCGGTAGTCGCCACGTCCCACCCCGGACTGCCGAAGCGCCTGGCCTGCTGGATTGTTCGGATGCGCGACCGGCCGCCCCAGGCTGTCGGCAGACGGCGGCCCGAACCCGCCGTCAGCTGAGGGCGGGTTCGGGATCAGGCTGGTGGTGACCGTCGCCGACGTCGAGGCATGTGGGCCGGACGCTTCGTCGTCAGCGGTGACAAGACGGCCCGCCAGCACTCCGCCCGCGGCCACCAGGACGCAGGCGAGAAACCCGGCCGCGAGTACGAGGCTGGTCCGGTTGTGCATCCATCCCGATCGTGTCTCGGGCTGGTCGTCGCTGTCGGTCACGGCCTGGTCTCCCCTTCTTCGCATGTCCGTTCAGTGATGGAATTCGGTATAGCCGTGCAGGTTCGGCAGTTCGACTGGATCGGTGGGCACGCGGTCACCGCTGCCGGGAGCCGATGGGAGGGGAAGCTCGATCTTCCAATCCGCCTCGTGCCACACCATCCGCGTCGGCTGCGCGAACAACGGCCCCGACGGCATCCGGGTGGCCAGCCACACCGTCACCGCTTCCGGGGTCCAGCCCTCGAGGCGGAACCCGGCGAACTGCGCGGTGTGCGCCGGATCTGCTTCTTGGGTGATGGAGGCCATGACGCGTTCGGTGGCGTAGCGGTCGCGGCCTGGCCCGGCCAGCGCCACGGCCTTGGTCACGGCTGGCCAGATGCCGTCCGGCGCGAGAGAAAGCCGGGCTTGGCCCTGCATCGCGGCAGCGACCGCGCCCTGCGGGATCTGCCGATAGCGTGCCGGTGCGGCGCCGCTGACATCGGCGGGCCCCGCGGCGGTGTAGGGCACGTAGACCCCGCGGTAGAGCTGCCACCTCGCCGCGGACGGTGCGGCGGTCGTGTCCACCACCGAACTGGCTACGGGGTGGGTGTCCTCGCGGCTGCATCCGGTCATCGCTACGGCGGCAAGCAGACTCGTCGTCGCCGCCGCGAATAGTTTCGCGCGAATCCTCATCGTCGTGATGTCCTCAATTCAGCAGAACCGCGCCCCAGGCGCTGGCGCTGCCAGCGACCAGAGCACAGAGGGCTACGGTGATCACCCGGGTGCTCGCCTGCTTGAGGCTTTTCCCGGACTCGTAGTCCCGGGCGAATTCGACTCCTGCCCAGATGCCTCCGGCGATACAGGCGGCTAACACCAGCCACAGCACGTGACCCAGTAGCGACAGCAGCGGGCCGGTGACCTCGGCAGGCGGGGTGACCATCGCGTAACTCCCGGTCGGTGATCCGGTCACAGGAAGAACGACACCCACGCCGCGGCGCTGCCGGTGATCGCCGCGCCGATCGCGCACGCGACCGGGGCCATCTTCTGCCCTGACGAGGCGTGCCCTTCGCTGTAGGCGGCAGCGAACTTGACGCCGGAGAGGATGCCGTAGCCGACGATCGCGGCGGTGGCCAGCCACAGTCCGACACCCAACAGCAGTTGGATCTTGTCCGAGCCGGGCGGTTGGACGGGAGCGACCGGAATCTTGTCCCCCGTCTGCTGGGCCAGGACGTCGAACGCGGCGAGTGTGATGCTCATAGATTCGTTCCTTTCGGTTTGTCGAAACGTGTTGAGAGCCAACGGTTTATCCGGCCTCCGCCCGGCCGGAACGGTCTGTTGTCGGCGGCTGTTGACGCAGTTGCGTGACCGCTGCGCGGGCGGTGGTGAACAGCTGCTCGGCCAGTCCGGCGACCGGCGCGGGAGGTACTCGAGTGGGGTCGCGCTCGCCGACGCGGCGGGGGTGATCAGGTGTCCAGGCGGGCAGCTCGTGAGACTCCAGTGTTCGCCACGGCTCGATCCATCCGAGCCGCCACGGCACGGCGTGCAGGTCGCGGGCCAATGCCTCGACGGTGTCGCGGCGGGTGGCGGTCGGTTTCGATAGTGGCCGGTCGGAGTCGGCGACGGTGATCATGCCCAGCAACCGCACACCGGTGGGCGTGGCCTGGTGTGCGTGCGACAGCAGCGCGTGATGCACTGCGGCCAGTCCCGACATGTGTGTACGGCCCACCACCACGACGAACGGCGAGTCCAGGTCGCGGCCGATGCCGACCAAACCCGGCCACCGCCGGTGCGCGTCGCCGGCGTAGCTCAGTGAGCTCGCCAGCGCGGTGGTACCAGCCCCGCCGTGCGCACCGAGCAGCCACACCAACGGCGGGCGGCCCACCTGCCCGGGAACCCGCTGACTCCACATCGGCACCGGCGGCCAGTCGGAGTTGGTCAACACCATTGCCGCCTTCCTCACCAGGTCCGGTAGTCATCGACGCGCCAGCCGTCGCCGGTCTCGACGACGGTGACGGCCACACTGAACGGCGGCAGCGGCTCGCTACGACCATCCGGCCAGCGCACGGTTTGGCTCACCGCCACCTTGCGCGCCGCGGTGCCCGGCTGCTCGCGCGGTGGACGCTCGGCGCTGACGAACGTCGCCGCCTCGACCCGCGCGCCACTTTCTACCCAGCTCGCCCACTGCAACGACGCTGCCGGTGGAGCGGGCAGGTGTTCGATCCGAATCCGCATCGCCGGGCTCAACCAGGCCGCGACGCGGCGCAGCGAATCACCCGAGCTCTCGCGGCCGGGCACCAGCGTGTACAGCTCGCGCATCGCACCGGCGGCCACAGCATCGGGGCTCTGTCCCGCCACCGGACCAGACGCCGTCAGCGGGGTGGGGACGGTGGCCGGTGTCGACGTCACCGGTGGCGGGGGTGTCGAGTGGTCGCGCGCGCATCCGGCCACGGCCGCAGCGCACAGCGCCGCAACGATGATGCCGATCGAATGCCGGTTTCGGGTCACGTCACATCACCCGCCGCGCCCGCATCCCGCGCTGAAAATCCGCCTCGGTCACCGACTCACCCGACTGCGGGGCGTGAATCATCCGGCCGGGTCCGACCACGATGCCGACGTGCCCCGGTCCCGCCTCACCCCAGTTGCCGAACACCAGGTCACCGGGTTGTGCTTCCTCGAGCGGGATCTCCACGCCCACGCTCCACTGCTGCTCGCTGGTGCGCGGCAGGGTCACCGTGCCGTGGGAGGCGGCATGGATGGCATAGGAGGTGAACCCGGAGCAGTCGAAGCCACCGCCGGACGGGCCCGACGGCCCGCCCCCGCCCCAGACATATGGGGTGCCCAGATACTGGCGGGCCGCGGCGACGGTCTGATCGCCGAGCGGGCTGCCCGGCGCCGGGTCGAAACGGCCGCTGGCACCCGCGGAGCGGAACTGCGGCTCGGCCTCGACGATCACCCGCACGTAGTTCTGTGTCTCGCCATATGGGGGGACACCGCCGTACTTCAGCACCGCGCCCTCACCGGCGTTGTAGGCCGCCAGCGCCAGCGTTGCGGTGTCGCCGGAAACTGTTCCCTGCCTTTTCCATTCCTCGATCCGCGATGCCAGCGCACACATGTAGCGGCCTTGGCCGACGATTGCGTCACCGTCGTCCCACACGCTGGCGGTGCCGTTGCCGTCGGCGTCGATCACATACGGCTGCCCATCGGGTGCGAGCGAGGCCGCGGTGCCGGGAAGGAACTGCGCCAGCCCCTCAGCGCCTGCCGGTGAGGTCAGCCCTCGCCGGAACCCGGACTCCTGGCGGCCCTGCGCGGCCAGCAGTGAAGCAGTGATCTGCGGGCACAGCGAACCCGCCCGCCGATACCACCGATCGAGTTCGGCCGGGACAGTCCCATCGGCGAGCTGCCCGCCCTGAGTGCCGAACCCCGGCGGGCAACTCGGCACCGGTGCTTGTCCAGCCTTGTCCGGGGCGCCGGTGCCCGAACTTGTTGCCGCACCGGCAAGCCACGGCATCGGGTCGATCTGCGTTCCGCCGGTGAAGCGGCCACCCGGGACGACCTCGAAGTGCAGATGCGGACCGGTGGACTGACCCGCGTCGCCGACCGTGCCGATCTGCTGGCCTGCGCTGACCTGCTGGCGGACCCGCACACCGACTCCGTCGTCACGCATGTGTCCGTAGACCGTCGAGAAGGGTTGACCCTGCTCGCCGATGGAGTCGATGACGATCCAGTTGCCGAAGCCAGACGCTGGACCGGCCGCGACGACCACACCGTCGGCGGCCGCGTAGATAGGAGTGCCGATCTCTGCGGCGAAATCCACGCCTTTGTGCATTTCGCCCCACCTCGGGCCGAATCCACTCGCCAGTGTGTAGGTGCCCTCAGCCATCGGCATCACCCGCTCGCTGGCGTTTCCCGGTGCCATACCGAGCCCGGCGGGATCGGCCGCCGAGGACGCCACCACCGCCCCGGCCAGTACCGGCGCCGGGGAGGAATTCCCCGGCAGACAACTGGTCGAGGAACGATCGGCGTCGGCGAACATCACGACCATGACCGCGGTGAGCGTCACCATCCCGACGCCACCGACCGCCGCGGCCGCGCCAGCCGAACTCATCGCGCGCGCATCCCGTCGCGATCACGGTCATCACTCATCACCCCGCCGATTCCGCATCTACTTCGACGACACCGTGGTCGGGGACGCCGTCTTCGGCGGCACGACGACGGTGGTGGGCTGGTACGGCTGCGATGACGGGGTGGTGGCCTTCTCGCCGAGGGCCTTGGCCAGCGCGGCGAACCAGTCGACGGTGTAGCGGGCCGCTGTCTGCCCGTCGACGCCGACCTGGGCGACGTCGTAGGAGGTGTGCTGGGCACCGGAGTTCCAGTACCGCAGGTCGGTGGCCATCCTCACCAGGCCCGCATTGTCGGTCACGTCCTTGGTGACCTCATTGAAGATGTAGCGCACGCCGCTGGAAATCGTCGCGGGCGGAACGAGATCCAGCACCGCCCCCGCCAATTTCATCCCCAGATCAGCCAGAGCGCCGACAGGATTGGTCATCCCGACCGCCACGAGGGAGGCGATCGTGGCGGGGGTCAGAACCTTCTGGGCCACCGCGACCGCCGCGTTGAAACCCATCACGCCGGTCTTGATCACCGCGCGGATGATGTCGCTGTCGGCCTGCGATGTCACCGAACGCGGGTCGGAGTTCTCAGCGAGCCGCCCCAGAATCGTCTTGCCCGAGTTGTTGACCGAGAACCGGCCGTTGGAGAAGTTCACGTCGTTGTTGATCACCCCGGCCGCGGTCCGCAGCACCGAGCCACCAAGCGCGTCGGCGATCTCGGTGACCGTGCGCAACGGGTCCTGCGCCGAGAAATGAATCTGACCGCCCAGGTTGGCCAGTGTGCGTGCCAGCGGAGCATCCGCCGGTGTCGAGCATGCGACATCGCCGCCGTTGCACCAGGAAGCGACCATGCCGGTGAGCCGGCCATAACCGGTGTATCTGCCGACCTTCGGCGCCAGTCCCGCTCCCGGCGCCGGGGTGGGGTTGGCCAGCAGCAACTCCGACAGCACCGTCGTAGGCAGGCCAGCCGGAACTGTCGGTGACAGCCGCTGCGTGGTCCCCGGGAAGATGGCCGACTCGTTCTCCCTGATCGGTGAGGAGAACAACGACACCGCCGCGATCCGGTCGGCTCGCACCGGCGCGTTGGCATCACCGTTGCCGATCATCCGTGCGATTTCATCGGCGATCTGCGCGCCCTGGGAGAAGCCGATGATGGCGATCTTGGATTCCTTGCACCGGTTGCCGTACTCGGCGATCGTCCGTAGACCTTCGGCCAGGCCGCTGGTCATCGAATCGACGTAGGGCTTGTTCTGGAATCCGAAGTCCGCGGCGTAGGCCACAAGCTGGCGCGAGACGAACGGCTGCGCGGCCTGCAGCAGCGGCCGCGTGACCGCATCACCCAAGAAGCCCGAATCGACGGTGGGATTGGCCTGTTCACCGGACTGGCCAGTGCCGTGGAATCCGATGACATGCAACGGCGTGCACGGAATGGACGACTCCACCGCAGCCGACGGTGGAACCGGACTTACCTGCGGCTGAGCAGTCGCCGGGGCGGCACCGAACGCTGTAACCGCGGCGGCGGCCGCCACCACAGCGGCACTGCCGCGGCGAATGCGTACTCGGGTGGTTGTTGTCATCGCAGATCTCCCATCAAATGCACGTAGGCCGCGCGGGTGTGCCCGGCCAGGCGATGCCACGACACCGGCCCGCCTTCAGCCAGATGAAGGTCATAGGGAATCGCGACGACCGAGCGCACCCACGCGCCCAGGTGGGCGCGCAGGTGATGGATCGCGGCCGACCCGGCACCGGGAATCTGTTGCGTCACGACCAAGACCGCATCGGCGATGTGGAACTGACCGAAGTGGTCGTCGAGCCAGCGCAGCACCGGGATGAGCCGATTGAGCGCATCCGCCCGCGCGGCCACGGTGATCACCAACGCGATGCGCGGGTCGGCCAGCAGCGGTGACACCAGCCGGTTGCTCACCGGCGCACCAGCGTCATAGATCGGCAGTGCCCCCGCCGCTTCCAAATACCGGTGCACCGCGACATAGCTTTGACGCCCAGGCAACGGATCGGGAGTGCGCGCCAGCACCGCCGCGCCGGTCGAGGTGGCGCCGGTGAACGCCGACACCGTCGACGGCAACTGTGGTTGGTCGGTGGCCAGCCAGCTCTGCAGCGAACTCGCCGCCGCGACCGCATCACACCCGCGCGCGGCGAGGTCGCCGCCGCCGAGGGTGGCGTCCACAGCTACCGGCCACAGTTCACCGTCACTGCAGCTGGCGGCTGCGGCTGCCAGCCCGAGAGTCGTTGTCGTCGTACCGGATCCGCCTGAGCTGCCCACCACCAATACCGGCGGTGCTTCGGCGCGCAGCAGCCGCCCCCCTCCGCCACGCACCGCGACCAGGCCGGTTGGTGACCCCGGCGCAGCCGTTGCCTCGAGCCCGCAGACTTCCGCGTCGTCGCGACCGTTGAGTGCGCCCCAATCGACATGCAGCGTCATCAGTTGCCCCCCGCAGTAATCGAGGTGATCACGACTGCCCCGTCCCGTTGGGCGGTGGTGACCACTTGATCCCAGGACACCTCCGACTCGTCGGGATGCCGTTCGGCGATGTGCACGCTGAACCGGTCGCCGGTGACCGGGGTGATGGTGACGCAGTGCCGTGTCCCAGCCGGAGTGGTGGCGATCGCCGCGCGGGTCGCCTCGACCGATGCCGCGACGGCATCGGCTGCCAGCACCGAGCGGACCGCGTCGGCGTCGCGCAGTTCATACCAGGCGTACTGCTGAAACAGGATCACCCCGATCGCAGTGGCGCGGTCACCGGCGCTGGCACTGACCACCCGCCCCGGGGTCTGCACTTCCTCACACCACACTGGTGCGGCAGTCCTCGCCGACGGCGGAGTTGTCTCAACCGCGGGGACCGCTGTGGGCGCGGGTTTGGGTGCCGCCGAGGAGTTCTGGCCACCGGCAAGGGCAAGCCACGCCCCGCCGCCGACGACAGCCACTGCCGCGACCGTCCCCGCGGCCGAGGCGAAACGTTCGAACGCGCGTCGGCGTCGCATCGCGTGATCTGCGCGGCGACGGGTCTGGGCAGCCAACTCCGCCACCGGGTCATCAACGGCAGCCAGAGGCCGTTCCCGTTCATCGACCTGTTGAGCCTGATCATCGAACACCGTCCCGCGCCCCCCGGGGACCAGGGGCGCCGCGTCGGGGTCGTCAACCCAGCCCAGCCACCCCGCGTCCCCGTCTGCGGCCACGGATTCCTCGGCGACGGCCGCGGACAGCGGCGGCAACACCCACTGCCTGTCACTGGTTCGATCGTCCACCGAAGTCACCCCCGTCTCCCCTACGCCGCCGCGATGGTCTGGGCAGCGCCGATCAACTCGTTCAACGGCGCCGCGACTGCACCGAACTGCGCCGGATCCAACATCGGGATCCCCGCGATGGCATCACGCAGCGAGGTCACGGCCTGTTCCACAACCGGGTGCACCGCAGCGACCTGGTCGGCTACCGCGCTGATCTGCGGAGCAGCCTGCTCGATCTGCTGCGCCACCTGCCCGGCGACCTGCACCACCTGCTCCTGCACCACGACCGGCTCTGGGACGGGTCCTGGCGCGGGAATCGGGTCACCCGAGACAGCCGGGGCCGGAGGCGGGGTGTCCAAGGGGTTGGGAACCGGAGCGATGTCGGTGCCGCCGCCGATCGCCCCACCCACTGCCCCACCGACGAGAGCACCAGCGGCAGCACCGGCGGCGAAAGCGGGCAGGCCGAGCACCGCAGTGCCGACCATGCAACCACCCATGCCACCGAGTACCGCCATCCCCGGTGCACCCACGACGGTCGGTGCACCGAGGGCAAACCCGGCGGCAGCGCCGATCGCCCCACCGATGAAGCAGCCGGGCAGCGCGCCCAAGGGCGTGGTGATCACGGCACCGGCGTATCCGCCCAACCCCGCACCCGCCAGCGTGCTCGCCGCACGACGATCGCTCTCGTCCTTGCTGAATCCGATCTGGTCGTAGCCGGCCGCGACCCACCACTCCGCCCAGTTCGACCACGCCTGAGCCTCGCTCACCAGCGCCGGATCCACCCAGTCGGGAACATCGAGTGTGGTCGAGCCAAACCGGAAGGTGTCCGGACGTGGCGGCGCGGCCTCGGCAGGGGGCTCGACCACCGGCTGCTCGTCGGCTTCACCAGCATCCGGCACGTTCTCCAACTCCGGCGATGCCTCCGCCCGCGGTGCGCGCGGCTGGATCACCGTCTGCGCCTGCGGCTGTTGCTGACTCGGGCGCGGGCGCGCGGGAACCGGCGGCGGAGGCGGCAGATACGCGGCCTGCCTGCTCTCTGGTTGCGTCGGTGGTGTCGGTGTCGTCGACAACCCGGGCTGTCCTTGGCCTGGAGCGGCCAACCCGGGCTGCCCCGGGGCAGCGTGCGCGGTGGCCGCGCCGACCGCCGCCACCAAAGGCAATGCCGCCAGTGCGGTCAAACGTCTACGGGTCCTTGCCATTGCACTCCTCCAAAACTGTATTCGACTTTATTATAGAACTTTACTGCGGTAATCAATTGTGACACTTTGTGACAACACAACCGGGGTGCGGCAGCATGGCCGACCATGTACGGGTGCGCCGGATGAGCCGCATACAGTTGCTCGGCTTCCGTCCCGATCGCCTGCTGGAAGAGCGCGAGAAGAAGGGCTGGTCCCAAGGCGACCTCGCTCTGCGGATCACCGCTGTGCTGCGCGAGCAAGCCGGATTCGACGTCGACGACGACCGCGGACCGAAAATCACCACCAGCGCGATATCCACCTGGGAACGCGGCAGATCCACCCCCACCGCCGACAACCTCGCTGCCGCAGCGGGATTGCTCGGCGTCTCGATGGACTACCTCGTCGACGTCCCCGAACAAGAGCGCACGCTGCGCACCCTCCGGGAACTGTCCGGGCGCACCCAGCCGACGCTCGCCGCCCAAGCCGGAGTCTCGAGCGGACTTCTGGCATCCCTGGAACGCGGACACGCCTCGCTCACCGACGAAGTCGCCACCCGCCTCGCCGAACAACTGGACCTGCCCGTCGAGAACGTTCGTGCCGCCTACCTGCGAGGCCGACGGCACCGTCTCGCTGCGCCCGGGGCCACCCCCGGGC